>JALYVR010000079.1 GCA_030853145.1 Chloroflexota bacterium
GAGATGGACGGGCATCCCTTGCGGGTGCCTTGTTCCAAGGCCGACATAGCTTCACCAGGGGGGATTCAACAGATGATTTAGTATTAACCAATGCCCTCAAGGGATGCTCTTACATATTTAGACCGGTAATTGCGGATAGCAGGCAGTGTTCGCTGAATGCGAGGGTGGCAGGGCGGGGAGTTTAAAGAACATATCCTCGGTCATTAGATCATCGAAGTGTAGACCGGGCGTCTTGAGGGTGGCGCAGGCCTTCAACGTTGGCAACACGGTCAGGTCCAGTTCGGGGAAGGTACCCGCCTGCCGCTGGACGAGCAGCGCATAGGGCTGACCCTGCACTGGCGGCACGTACCACGAGAGTGTGACCGTCATCGTACAGTTCTTGGGCACGATGACCCAGCCGCCATACATGGCGCGGCCAGGCTCGTCGCTGGTGGTGTTCGTTGGCGCTCCCACGGTGTCCAGCGGGTGCCAAAGGCCACCGTTCTCGTTAGAGAGCATCGGCGAGGCCGCGCCCGGCTGGAATTGACCGGGAGGGCAGAGCAACTCATCGCGCGGGTAGACATCAGTCAGCGGGCAGGTACCCCAGCCGGCTCCGCACAGCGGGGTACCTGTATCGAAGCCATCGCCCCAGAGCAGCTTGCTCGTGGGCGGCACATAGATGCGCACGTAGTCGCGGTACGTATCGTAGCCGTAGGTTGGCCCGGTCTCCGTCGAGGCCAGGCGAAGCTGCATCAGGTGCGTCGCGCCCCCAGTCGGGTCCAGGGTCACTGTATCATGCATGATGGTTCGCACATACTGCGAGGCCTTAGTGGCGTTGATATTCGCCTGCACAACATACACCCCGTCATGCGTGGTCGAGCGGTCCATCACGGCCGCGTCTCCATACTGCATCAACAGCCCTTCGACCTGGGGATTGCTGGCATAGATCTGCAAATCCTTCGTCTTCAGATCATGCAGCGCCTCCTGCGCGATCGCCAGCAACTCATCGGGCGGCGCGTGACGCACGCGGTCCATCAACGTATGGGCCAGCAGGGACGTGAAGAGCTTACGCGCCTGCGCCGGTGGGTCAACGTGCTGCACAATCTCTTGTTTGCGAATTCCGCTATTGTCCTGCTGATAGTAGTGCAGGCGATCTTCCAGGTTCTGCGAGGTGATTGTGTCATTATAGCCAGGCACCGAAATCGGTCCAATGGCGTCCAGGATATGCTCAATAAAGAACGGTGTGAAGAGGATTACACCATCAACCTGGTGGCCCACCTCGTGCTTGTACTGCGCAATAGCGATCTGCGCCGAGGTCGGGAAGTCCGCCGACAGGTTCGAGTCGCGCAGACCCCAGTTGGCGAAGGGCCACCAGCTCCGATACTGCGGGGGAGCCATTTGCCCCTGCGTGGGACTGTTATCTACGTACTCCACAAACGAAATGTCTTTTAGCGAGAACGACCCGACGCGCCCGGCATTGAGCTGTAGCTCGCCGTACTGCCCTGTGAAGCCCCCCGTTGGACGCAGCTCGGCACGGTCCATAGTCTGCACAAGAAAGGTGCGCGGCGCATTCACGCCCAGCAGCCAGCCGGCGGAACCCAGGATGGCGCGCGCCTGCGTCAGATCGCTGATGGCTTGCGGTATAGCCGGGAGCAACTGCGCGAACTGCGCGCGATTCTGCGCGCTGACGGGCAGCGCGTTGAGGGATAGCTGCCGCGACTGGGCCTGGATATCATTGAGCAGGGGCAGAACACCATCGATGGTCTTGCCCACGAGATCAAGCATAGGCTGCGTGACCAGCGGTTTCTGCGAGTTCGTGAGCAGCGGCCCGCGAAACGATGGCGCCAGCACCAGGGCCGTTGAGATCAGCCTCTGCCCGATATCGATGGCATCGATACCCATCTGGCTGGCGACACGCGCGCTGGCTATCTGGGGACGGAACTGCGAAAAGTCACTGCTGACAGTATGAATAAGGTCGGAATGCTCAAGGGTAAACTGCACCTGCTGGAAGTTCTTGCGGGCGGCACTCAGTTCATTTTGAGAGCGATGCAATTTATTGATATCGAGGAAGCCTGTCGGATGCGCCCTGGCTCCTGTGAAAATCGTCTTGATGGCGAGGAGATGCTGCACACCTTCGGAGGCCTGTGTACGCAGGGCAGTATACGTCATATAGGCGTTTACCCCAAAGCCAACGGCGAGGGCACTCGGCACCAGAATGCCCAGCAATAAAATGCCCAGGAGCACAAGCGAGATGACGCGCTGACGGCGTGTGCGCGGGCGGCGCCGGCGCTTGCCAGTTCCGCGCACTTCAGCGTCATCCGGCCTTCCAGCCATAGAGCCTGCTTTCCCTCGCGCAGGCTCCCCGGCATCATCACTTCCGGCCTTAGCAGCCACCACATCGAAGGCAAAGCTGGCATGCGTATCCACAGGGGTCGTCGCGTCCGCATCTACCGCGCCCCGCTCGCTTTCACCGTCCACCACACCCGGCGAACGTATCTCGGCTGTCTCTACAGAACTCGCCTCCTGGGGATGGACCGCCTTCAGTTTGGGTTCTGTATCTTCGTCCTTCTCAGCTTCCGTCTCAACAAAATCAACAGCCGCATGCGCGCCATTGCCCGTGATCTGCGTGCGATACGGCTCTTCAGAGCACGCTACCATGCGATCACCATTGCTGACCGGCGGCTCCTGTTTCGGCTCCTCAGCATGGACGGCCACAAGGCCATCGCTAGCGGCTAGCGTCTCTGGCGAGGCGACAGGCTCAGCGAGCGAACGAGCCACAACCGGGTCAGCAACGGGACCGAGATCAGCATCGCAAGTCAATGTGCCGGACGGCGACCTGTCGCCTTCTGTCATAGTTTTTCTATCAGGACCATCGTTATAGAGTGGCATGTCGGACATAAAGCACCTCTGGACGAGCAGGAGCCGAGGGAGCAAGGAAGGTCAGATCTATAATTATGCTACCCATTTACCTCTGGCTGCATTTTTAAAATATATGTAGAATAAAGTCACACCCGTGTTTATAACGATTCACAGGGATGTTTTGTTTCTTTTCTACGTGAGATAGGCCGCCTATTTCCATTATGAAGATAGAGCAAAAATCTCTGTATTGTTCAGCAGCACAATGATACTACAGGCGCTCGGCCTATGTAACAACGATGCCCTTCACCAGATAGGCCAATGTAGCCATATCGCCGACGAGAAAGCTTTCCCTGACATTCAGCGGGCGCGCCTCCCCCTGCCGGTTCACCCAGACAGTTGTGTACCCAAGCTGAGTGGCTGGCACGATATCGTACTTGAAGCCAAAACCGGCGTGCCAGATCTCCCCAATCTCCAGACCCAGACGCTGACGAGCCAGCAGAAAGCCAGCATGACCTGGCTTGTAGCTCCTGGCCTGTTCGGCCGTCACGATAGCGTCAAACGTGACGCCCAGCAGTTGCTGCGTTTCTGCGATGATGGCATCGTCAGTGTTGGTAATCAAGGCGATTTTGACGTATTGCTGGAGCGCGCGCAGAGCCTGGCATGTATCGGGGAACGGCTGCCAGTGACCCATAGAGCCGGCGAATGTCGCGACATCCTCCTCCGTGAAGGGGAGCTGGAAATTGCTAAAAGCCATCTTCATGCTAGCGCGCAGGACCTCGCGATAGGAGCGATACTGCTGCTGGATAGCGCGGAACTGCACCTCCTCCCAGTGCCTCTGCAGCGCGCGTACATCTACCCCCGTGACCTCTTTGGCGGCGAGCCGCTGCGCGAAGAAACGCTGAATCTCGCCCTCCCAATCGATAAGCGTCCCATAACAATCAAAGGTAATCGCTTTTGGCAGAGTAGGCATAGATGATTCTCCTTATTTGAGATCTCAGAGGAGTACAAAAGTGAGGTTGTCCTCACTTCTTATCATACCTTTGCTAGTGGAACTATGGAAAGTCGATCCTGCGTGAGTATCATCACACTTCCAGAATGGTCTCCGGTCGAAGCTTAGAGGAAAGGAAACAGCACATCAATCTCATCCCCAAAATCCCCCCCATGGATTCTTTGCGAGGATTCCAGGGGGTACAAATGTCGGGACCCCTCTTTGGTGCGCTCATACCAGGGTCCGACTGTGGAAAATCGTGTAAGAGCGTCTTCTTGCTCTGTGGGTGAGAGACCAAAGTGCTGCGCCAGCAACGCTTTCACTTGCGCAGGATCAACAAACGGTGTGTCCCCCCATCCGTCTGCTTCCTTCCAAGCTCTGAGCCACCCATCTTGAGGGAAAATACGAAACAACGTTGGTAGCAATAGAGGGTCTCCATCAAAAATCCTCGGGTTGGGTACCTGGAGGGATCCAAGGATCAGATAGACCCTCGCGATCAGCAGGTGGGCCTCAGGCAGATGAAGAGACACAAGGGCATCCCAGGCACCTAACTGACCCAGGGCAAAGACAAGATGATCTTGAAAGAAATGCCAGATGCCTGGACCTGACTCATCTGGGCCCTCATAATTGGGCCAGTCCTGTTCCATCCCCCATGCTGCCTGCAACGCCTCTCTCAGAAAAGGCACCGCCGCCGGATTGTCCCAGGCACCCAGCACGAGCGCACATTCAGACCGTTGGCGCAAATACCACTCATAGTCGATACTTTCCAAACGTTCGAAGACGCGCCACAGGGTGTCAGAATGTTGTGCCCGCCGCTGCTCCTCGAGCGTTTTTCGATAGAGATGACCATCCTCTTGCGCTGCATGCCATTCTTCCACACTCGTGAAGATCTCACTGGCCGCGAAACCTTCCAGCAACAGCGTCTGCAACACCGCAAAGACCCGCTCTTCTTTGAGTCGTCCGAGCGCGATGGCGCTGGCCCAACGTTCTTGGCGGTGCGCTGAAGCTAGAAACGAGATCAGCAGATCCCTGGCCTCAGGGGTCGCAAGACCTCCGAGCAAAAAGAGCGCAAACACCCTCACCTCCTGATTCCCTTCTATGAGCGCGCGTTGCAAGATCGAGAAGATGTCCTGCGTAAAGCGTCCATCATTATCTCGTTCTTGATACACCACCTCTTCCAGGTATGGCAGGACGTCAGAAAGATAGTCCCCCCAGTCCCACAAAAAGCCCCAGACAATTTCGTGTTGGTCAAGTGTATAGAGACCTGGATGATGGGCGTGAAGACAGGCCTCCACCAGGGCTTTCGGCCAAGATATGTTTGCCATCGTGTATCCTCTCGGAAAGAGATCTTTACCTGCAGGTATACAGGGAGCGAATAGGGACAAGAATCATGTGGGTCGTGGAAAAGCATGGCAGTCGGAACACACGATGCTTTCACCATGTGGATGCCCTACCATTACCAGTCCTGACGATAGTACGATGTTATGCGTTTCCACTCTGTTTGTGTGCGTAGGGAACACTGAAAACTTCCCATAGAGTGACAATTCTGGTTGGGAATGTGAATTACTCAGCCCTATTTCTGTGGAAGAACTGACAAAAGGGACCACGGTATCCTGAGTGACTCACCCTGGCAGATCAATGTACTCAATTCTTTCTCCTGTCGCAATCCACAGGTGGTGTTTCGGCCCAAAGGTCATCGCATGCGGCTCAGCACCTGCGATCCTCCCCATAGGTATCACGGTTCCTCCTGGTTCGCCGTGTGCGAGTACATAGGGCGAGGTGAGCCACGCATGGGACTCTTTGTAGATCATCCAGGGATCGCCATTGGGGGCAAGGGTAAAGAGAAGCACATCCCCTTGATTGGGTGCCTCGTATCTCGTCACCACTCCTGTGCGTGACAGATGGATGAGGATACGAATGAAAGGGGAGATGCTCCCCTCTAGCCAGACCCCCCCATCTGCTGCCGGGGTGAGTCCAACAAATCCATTGAAACCCATAGGCTCAAGAGAAAAAAATGTCATCGCTCCTGTCCTGGGATTAAGACGCATGATCCCCGTTTTCCCAGGGCCAGTCCCATCCAGACTCGGCGTGGGTGCCAGGGCAAACCAGATCGTGCCATCAGCGGTTTCCGTTATCCCGTGCGCACAACACATCAGCGATCCTCTCTTCGGATCTACAGGATAGGTCTGAAGCACCCTGGTACGTAGATTCACATGCTCAACGGTATTTCCCAGCATGTACGAGTCGAAGTACCAGAGCGAGCCATCATGAGCGATGGTCATGTCTTCAACCTCATACGGGTAGTTGCTGGACGTTCCTCTACGCGGATCAATCCGCCAGAGGTCGTTCTTGCCAATCCCACCAGCCCAGAGCATCCCATCAGCGCCTCGTTGGAGTTGTATCCATCGTACGCTGTATTCATCCTGCTGCGAATCCAACAAAGGGATGCGAGAGAAGGCCCCTCTCGAGGTAAGACGCCCGATCCACTGTCCGCTCTCTGGAAGAATCCAGACATTCCCGTCAGTGCCTACGGTCATCAGATGCAAATAGTTGTCAGGCAAGAGGTTCCAGTCTGAAGGTGGATCGAACGTGGTGAGAGAAAGCAAGGGAGTATGGAGAGCGAGCCAGGTCTGGGATCCTGCAAAGAGACTGCCTACGACCACCAGGACCAGAACCACCGCAATGATCACCTTCGATGGCCTGCGTCTTCTGGTGAGAACAGGGGCCAGACGTTCTTTGGCAGGAACTCCTGTGGGAGTGAAAACGGGTTCTTTCCTTTTGTCAGACGGTTCCATCAACAAGACTATCCTTTACGCTTCATTATGTCAAGTACCTGTTAACAAGGCTCATACGCACTTTTGTTGCTACTGGAACTGATGAGCTACGAATACGTACCACAAAACCGCTGCTGGAGCAGATGAAGGTTTTCAAGCTACCAGACTGGTGAGCTTTTAGCAACAAAAGTGCGTATGAGCCAGTATACCAGGTACGGGACATTACTCTTTCAAAGACTATTGTACAATCCGTTCTTGTCCTTCATTGTTTTCTGAGAAAGAGTTGCATAATCTCTCTCTCTTTCTTCTGCTCTATGCATCGCTTTTTCTTTTCTGTTGCCCTCCGTTCAGAATATCTTGTCCTAAATCAGAGAGCTTACTCACAAATTAAGCAAGCTCTCTACACCCTTCTCCTTTCTCTAAACAATCTTCACAAATTGTATGTTGTGATCGTAATATATTATATGCCATATAAATTCTCTTTTATCATACCTTTTTGCACAAGATCTATCGATAGCTCAAAATATCCTAAAAAGATCCAGGTAATACGATGCCATATGTTGCCTTACCAGGGCAATATGACCTGTAAAAAGAATACGAGTTGGCATTCTTCCAAGTTGACGGTGAAGAGTGTTGGTGGTATTCAAGCTCGCAAGCGACCAGACACAAGCAAATGACGGAAAAGTCGTTCGCGATAGTCTCCTCGAAAGTATATGTCAATATGATTATGTGGTTGAGTTTTCTCCATGGAGATCAATAGCTTATACTGACTGCAAAGGAATAGTACTCGCTCTTCGTAGCTGCGTGATTTGTCACGTGGGGGCTGACCCGATGATATGGCAGTCCACGCGTGATAAATCACGCAGCTACGAAGGATGGGGCACTTATGGCTCGCCTTATTCAAGATGATATAGCGAAAGGACGGGACCCGATGGACCTTGTATGGAAAGTTGACGAAGACAGCAAAGTCAAACTCAAGGACTATGACGCTGATTTTATCGACAAGCACGCGGACCATGACTCGGCGGACGCGGAGCTACAAGCGCTGGGGAAAGAACTCGACGAGCTGCAAGAGCTGTTATATGCGGCACAGCAACACAGCGTGCTGGTGGTATTGCAGGGGATGGATACCAGCGGCAAGGATGGCACCATCCGCCATGTGCTCTCCAATGTGAACCCTCAGGGCTGCAGTGTGCATTCGTTTAAGCAGCCGACCCAGGAGGAGGCCCTACACGATTTCCTCTGGCGCGTTCACAAGGTGGTGCCTCCCAGGGGTGTCATAGGCATCTTCAATCGCTCGCACTACGAGGATGTGCTCGTGGTCCGCGTGCATGACCTGGTGCCCGAATCCGTCTGGAGCGAACGGTACAAAGAGATCAATCATTTCGAGCAACTACTCGCCGACTCGAATACCATCATCCTCAAGTTCTTCCTGCATATCAGCAAGGATGAGCAGCAGAACCGCCTGCTGGCACGCGAGCAGGATAAGGACAAGGCCTGGAAGATCTCCGCCGGCGATTGGGTGGAGCGACAGCGCTGGGACGACTACCAGGAGGCCTACGAAGCTGCGCTCAGCAAATGCAGTACGGACTATGCCCCCTGGTATATCGTACCCGCCAATCATAAGTGGTACCGCAACCTGGCCATAGCGCACGTCCTTGTACATACCATGCGCAAGTACAAGGATCAGTGGAAGGAGGCCCTGGAGGCGCGCGGGCAGCAAGAGCTTGATGCGCTCAAGAAGATGCGCGCCGCCGGCCAGATCCATTAGAGCCGGCTAGCCGCGGCCACCTTCCAGTTTGCGCGTGGGCCGGCCGCGCGAGCGAGAGGGCGGCGGATAGTAGGTGGGCATAGCCGAGATGATGTCGCCGATGCGCACCTGCACCTGCAAGTAACGGTTGGCCGGGCGGTGGTAGTGCGCGAAGAGCATCAGGAGGTGGTGGACGATCACGTCGGCCTCGTCGGTATGGCGCGAAAGCACCATCTGCCCGCCGATAGTCTCCTCGGCGGCAGTGACGCCCATCTCTTCGCCCTCTTCACTAAGCACCAGGCGGCGCGTCTCGCGGCGCACGACGTGGTGCGGCCAGAGCATCAGCGCGATGACGCGACCCTTGAGGCGCTGCTCGCGCATGCGCTCCCCCAGGTAGTTCGCCAGCTTGCTAATGGCCGCACAGGTCTCATCGGCATCGGAGGCATGGTGGAAGCGCACGCGCGCGTTCTGGCTCAATGGCGGCGCATCCGGCACGACCAGACTCACATCCTCGCCGGTCGCTACCTGGTAGACCCAGCCGCCAAGCTTGCCCAGCCGCCGCGTCAGGCCCTCTTCCGCCAGACCCGCGACCTGCGCGAAAGAGGTGATCCCAAAATCGCGCAGGTGCGCGACCAGTTCAGCCACCGCGACCGAGTCCACCTGCTCGCTGCGCCCCTCCACCTCGGGTTGCGAACCGGGTCCATCCTGCTCGCCCAGTTCCGGCAGCATACTGGGCATGCCCGTTCCGGCCGCGCGCACCTGCAACAGCATCGAGAGCGGGAGTGTCTGCACAAACGAGGCTTCGCGACCCAGCGGAATGTAGAGCACGCCCTGCCGACCATCTTTACGACTCAGCAGCGCCGCGAGTTCCGCGATAGCCTTGCCATTGGCGATGCCGATCATGGCCGTCAGCCCCAACTCGGCGATCTCAGCGCATAGGCGCTCGGCAAGATGCACCGGCGTGTCAAAAGCGATCTCGCAGCCGCGCAGGTCGATAAAGGCGTCCGCGATGGGGATCGATTCAATGATGCGCGAGTAGGCGCGGTAGCGCTCGCGCAACTGCTGCAACACCGGCTGGTAGCGATGATAGGAGGCCGGCAGGAAGCGCGTGCGAGGTACCAGCCGGTGCGCGCGGCGCAGTGGCATCCCCGGACTGATGCCCAGGCGGACCGCCGCCGGAGAGGCGTCGATAACGCGCCCCGGTTCATTCGGGCGACCCGTCCCCGTGCCCACCACGAAGCTCTGTCCCCGCAAGGCGGGATCGACCATCTCCTCCAGGGTACAATAGAAGTGCCGTATACGCACATGCATAATGCCCTGTCTGAGACGCGCCCGCTCCGCCGCCCGCGCGGCCTCTTCCATACGCTGGGCCATCTCGGCCGACTGGCGCTCCATGGTTGTTTCGCTCGCGGCCTGTAGCCTATTCTGGGCTATGGTGTCTAGATTATATTGCTGCATTGGTAGCTTCTTACTAAGTTTTCATCTAGTACATGAATTAATTATACTCTATAAATGCGCCGGTCCGTGAATCGCTCGCTTGCTTTTTTTTGCTAACGTGCTCCCACCCTTTCTCAGGCCGCTTTATCAGGAGGCTTTCTACTATATAGAACGCACGAATGTATTGTTCTATCCAACAAGCATCCGTTTTGGCAGAACTCTTTCCACGATGTCTATCTGTTCAAGAAGAAGGCACACGAGAGATGGCTCCCCGTCCGCGTAGGGATGCGGCAAGCCGCATCCCTACGCGGGAGAGGGCCGTCTCGCCCATTCTATGACGCTTGACAGAACACTACGTGATCCAGAAACGACGCAGCGTTTCGCGTCCTTCTTCCCTGCAAACAGAGAGCGCTGTACCTGAAAGATCAGGCGCTGGCTACCAATGCCAGCCCAGAAAATACAACAGGTCGGCCAGCACGAAGCGCAGGCGGATAAAATGCCCGTTGCGCACAGCGAAAGCATACTCTTCCTGGCTCACGGGCGGCTCCAGTTCCTGGCAGGCGAGCGACGCTCCGGCATCCGCTAGAATCTTGTGGACGGTCTGCGGCGGGCAGACCAGCGAGGCAAGTTTCGGGCGGTGCTCGCTCTGCCAGCGGCTACAGAATTGCTCGAAGCGCGGGCGCTGGCGCCGCCACAATGCAAGCTTCTGGCTATAATCGTGCCAGCATTCTCGCGCCATAGCCCCGCTAGCGTCGATCTCCTGGAAAAGGTCGTGTATGTGTGTTCGCAACGCTTCATCATCTGGATAGCAGGCAGCAATGTCCACGGCCTGCGGATCGAAGGTGTCCAGGAAGCGCTGGTAGAGTTGCGAGGCGGTGATGGTCGCCACGCCAACCTGGGCGCCGTGCAGGGCCAGGCCGTGTCCATAGTGGTCGGCGATCATGTCCAGCACGTGCGAGATGACGTGCTCTGTTCCGGAGATAGGCGCAGACATGTTGACAATAGATTGCGCGATGCCGGCCAGCAATAGCGCGCGTGCCACCACAGCCTCGCCCGCGTGCGAGCGCTGCCCGATACTCTCCGCGTGCGCTAGCAAGATAGCGTCCAGGTTAGCAAGCAGGGCCAGCGGCACCTCGCTATAGAAATCGACCAGTCCTAAGGCGCTGGCCAGGTACCAGTCGCCATAGGCCACGAAGCGGGCGCAGCAGTCGCCCAGGCCCGCGTTGGTCATGGCTTTGGGCGCGGAGGCCAGCACACGCAGATCCGAGAGGATCGCCGTCGGGTAGCGCGAAGGCACGGTACGCTTGACACCATCTTTCAGCAACACCGCCATGCTGGCGGCAAAGGCCGTTACCGAGTTAGCCGTCTGGCAGCAGATATAGACCATGCGCCCCGGTTCGGGCTGCTGTTGATCGTAGAGATGGGCCGCGTGCTTGGCAATATCGGTGACCGTACCCGCGCCCAGCGCCACCAGGGCCGTGCCGGGCATGATGGCCGCGCGCACGCGCTCGACCTGCTCAAAATCGGCATGCACCAGGCCATAGCGGTCCCCTTGCAGGAGGAGCGTCTCCAGGTCGTACCCGGCCTCGCGCAGAAGGGTCTGCACAAATGGCTTCAGGTCCTGGCCCTCGCGGCGCATCGGCGTCTCGTCAACAACGAGCAGGACGCGCTGGCCGGCTCCGGCACGCCGCAACGAGGCGGGAAGTTCCAGCAGGACATCGGGGCCGATCAGGATCTCGTCAATATCAATGGGACGCAGGATGGCGCGCTCGCTCGACGCCACCTGCTGCGCCGCCAGCCAGCGTTTCAAGGCAGGCATATCGCCGGGATCAAGGGGGGAGGTGGGTATCGTCATCGCCTGGCCGCCTTTCGGAATGGTTCCTGCAAGGCAGCATACACCTCGCGGTAAAGGGCGTACATATGCTCATAAACCTGGCGCCGCGCCGGGTGAGGTTCAACATAGGCTCCCACGCGGACAACGCGATGCGCCGCCTCTTGCAGGTCGGCAAACAGGCCAGTGGCCACTCCAGCGATCATGGCGGCTCCTAGCGCCGTTGTTTCCAGTTCCTGTGGCACGCTCACCGGCTTCCCGGTAACATCCGCCTTGATCTGGAGCCACAGGTGTCCACGCGCACCGCCGCCAACAGCACGGATCTCGCGCGGATTCAGTCCGATCTCTTGCATACGATCTACGTTGTCGCGCAGACCATAGGCGGTACCCTCCAGCACGGCGCGCACCATGTGTCCACGACTATGCGCCATGCTCAGACCGAAGAAGACGCCGCGCGCATCGGCGTTCCAGGTGGGGGTCATGGCCCCACTCAGGCATGGCAAAAAGATCAGGCCATCGGCCCCCGCCGGCGTCTCAGCCGCCTCGGCATTCAACAACTCATAGGGACTGACTTGCAGGTGCTCGGCCTCGACGCGTATATGTGGAGTGAGCGCGTCAAGGAACCAGCGATAAC
>JALYVR010000672.1 GCA_030853145.1 Chloroflexota bacterium
CATGCCAGTGCCACAATGGTCGGCCTGCTCAGTAGTGATACGTGGACGATCCGCACCTCTCGACTCTTCCCGGCTATTGTTGTATGATGTTGCCACACTTGCCAACGAGACAACACATCTCTATACGCATATATAACTAGCAGGTCAATACTGCCTATGTGTCAAGAGGCGCTGAGGCGGCAGATAAACTTTTTTTCATTTCTTCAGGAGGAGGCGGTGATGGCAAAGCAGACATCCGCGAAACCACAACAAACAAAGGCTGCGGAGAACGAGAAGCCCTTTAAAATGATCTCGGTGAACCGCCAGGCGTATCACGAATACGAGGTTGAGCGCACCATTGAGGCGGGTATCGTGCTGGTAGGGACCGAGATTAAATCTATCCGCGACGGTAAAGTCAACCTGCGCGGCTCCTACGCGATCGCGCGCAACAGCGAACTGTGGCTGGAGAACGCGCATATCGCCGTCTATGACCACGGCAATCGCAACAACCACGAGCCAATGCGCAACCGCAAACTGCTCCTGCACAAGCGGGAACTCAGCCTGCTGCTGGGCAAGGTTGCAACAAAGGGCATGACGCTGATTCCGCTCAAGCTCTACCTCAAGGGCGGGCGCGCCAAGGTCGAGTTAGGCTTGTGTCGCGGCAAGAAGCTCTACGATAAGCGCGACGCGATTACCGAGCGCGAGGCCAAGCGCGAAATCGAACGCGCCTTTCGCCAGCGCTAGCATCCAGCACGCGGTCTGGAGAGCGCCCACAGCACGATATATGTGAGAAAGTAGATCTACCGATGGAACAGGACGAACAGACACACACATCATCCGCGCTCCCAGCGGAGATACGGGAGAAGTTTGGCTTCCTACGCTTGCTCGGCATGGAGGTTGAAACGTCGCGCCCTGGACTCGGCCAGGTGGGCATTAAGGTCGATGCGCGGCTGATGCACCCGCAACAGATCGTGCATGGAGGCGCCATCTTCACACTGGCCGACACAGCGATGGCCATGGCGCTGATGCCGATCTATCCCGCCGGCACGCGTGTGGGCACCATCGAGGCCAAGATCAACTTTCTCCTGCCGGTACGTGCTGGAGAGCTACAGGCGGAGGCAACCATCGTCCATCAGGGACGCTCGACGGCGGTGATGGAGGCCACTGTCTATAACATTCACGAAGGCGAGCGCCGGGCCATCGCGCGTGCGCTGGGAACGTTCAACGTTGCGCCGCCCAAGAATGGGCCCGACGCTTCAAAAAGCTGAATGGCCACCAGGAGCACACCCTTATGTCAATTACACGCCTGCATCACGCGCAAATTACCATACCACGCGGAGCTGAGGAACAGGGAAGAGAGTTCTACTGCACCTTCCTGGGTCTCCCCGAAATAGAGAAGCCAGAGGCGCTGCAAACGCGGGGCGGCTTCTGGCTACAGGTTGGAGACAGGCAGGTTCACGTGGGAATCGAGGACGGTGTAGAGCGAGCGGCCACCAAAGCGCACCTGGCCTACGAGGTCACCGACCTGGAGACCTGGCGCGGGAGATTGCAGCAGCGGGGGGTTGCGATCCTGGAGGGAGTGCCGATACCAGGATTTACACGCTTCGAGATACGCGACCCATTTGGGAACCGCGTAGAGTTTATTCAACCGATTGCAGAGATTTAAAACATAGCAAGCCCAGGAACACCGAGTATAACCTCCACAGGCGCCTGTGGTCCTGTGAAAGCACTTCATCGCTATCGCGTCATAAACAAGGCTACCAGCGTCAACACTGCCCCCAGGGTATTGGCTGTACAGTGTATCAGGATTGAGATCTTGATGTTTCGCTTCCAATAGACAAGGTAAACTTCAGGCAAGACGAGCAGGAAGATGAGGAGATAATTGTACGGCTGCCAGAAATGTCCCAGAGTAAACAAGAGGACATTGACTACCGGCGCCAGCCAGCCCAGGCGTGACAGCCGTGGCAGAAGATAACCACGATAATAGACTTCCTCCACAACAGGAACCACGATGCCATCAATGAGCACTGCCAGAAGTGCTGTGATGAGCGTTGCCGTGGTAAGGGAAGTCACAGCTCCACTGGGGAGCAGAGCCGGTGGTAACCACCAGAACATGTGCGTAAGAGGAAAACTGTTGACCGGAGAGAGTAGCACTTCAAGCGCAATCGCATAGACCATAATGGGCAGCAAGATGAGTAGATACTGCCACCAGGGCATGCGTCCCCAATACAGCACGATCCCTTGAAGCGAAAACACCCCATGTTGTTTTTTACCCTGGTAGAGTAAGTATCCAAGCCTGAGGGGTGTGCCTATCAACAAGGCACTCAAGAGCAGCGCGAGAGTGCCTGGGAAACCAGCCTGGATCACAAAGTGGGTTGCGAGAAAGCCAAAGGCAAGCACACAGAGGCCTGGAAACAGATGCAAAACCAACGACTGGATGAGAGAATGCTGTTCGCTCACCCCTTCAGAGCGGGCAATCCTTGGACCAGCCTTATGCACTAGAATAACATTTTTCATATTCATTTCAATTTTCTCGTTTCACTCATTGAGTTTCTGCCTAGCGATACAGGTTTACCCTTTGAGCATACGTGAAAGTTGAAGCGAAATGATGTCCATAGTGTCACAAAACTGTGGCAATGGCGATCTGGTTTAGCTATCGACGATAGCAGATGGTTCGTGTACATTGCTTTCATCTACAGCAGCGTTAGCAGCATCGCGGCGCGCCAGCCTTCTCTCCTGCCGGAAGAGCGCCAGCAGGGAGATCAGCGCAACGCAGGCCAGCAACGCCGTCAGGTAGACCAGGCCATCGAAGCCCCAGGTGTGGGCGAAGACGCCGGCCAGGCCATTGCCGAGCAACTGGCCCAGGCCCAGGAATACCGAGTACAGCCCCATCAGCAGACCACGGTCCGCCACGCTCTCCTCGGAGATATCGGCCAGGTAGGCCAGTGCGGAGGGCGCGAAGCTGCTTTCCGCGAAGCTGCCGACCAGCAAGACAGGAATCCAGACGGCCAGCGCCGGATTTGTACCTGTGCCATGATTGATAGCCAGCAGCGCCACGCAGGCCAGGTAGACGCCCGCCACTGAGGTCAACATCAGCAGCAAGCGCGGCACACGTTTGAGAAAGAAGGCCCAGAAGAGCAGGCACAGGCCGAAAAAGAGCACGTAGCCGCCTAACACCAGGCTCAAGCGGCTACCACCGCCGGGACCGCTCATCGCGCCCACAAACAGTTGGTGCAATTCTGGGCGAGGCCTGGAGAGGACAAACGTGAGCTGCGAACTGAA
>JALYVR010000080.1 GCA_030853145.1 Chloroflexota bacterium
TCCCTTGATCCTGGAGAACGTGACCTACTATTTTGACATTCCAGGCAATAGCATGAGCCAGGCTGAATTCTTCAATCGCCTCATTGCCGCCACAGGCTGCGGCATCCTGCTGGATATCACCAACGTTTTTATTAACTCCGTCAACCACGGTTTTGACCCCGTAGCCTTCCTCGACCAGATGCCGCTGGATCATGTGGTCCAGGTTCACCTGGCCGGCGGCTACTGGTTTAATGACTACCTGGTTGATGGCCATTCCGAGCCAGTGCAGGAAGAGAGCTGGGAACTTTTGCGCGCCCTGGCCGCCAGGTGTCGCATCAAAGGTGTTATCTTTGAGCACGACCGTAACTTCCCGGATATGGAGCTGCTGCTGCGCCAGGTGCAAAGGGCAAAACGCATTGTATTCTGAAAAACAGCGCGCGAGCATACAACGGGGCTGGTCTGATGCGCTGAATGCTGACATCTATGAGGCATATGCCCAGGCCTACCCTTTATATCGCGAGTCGGGCCGGCACCTGCTGCGCCTGGCGCGGGTGCGCCCTGGTATGACTGTGGTTGATCTGGCCTGTGGTACCGGGATCGTCACGGCCCAGATCCTGGAGGTGCTGGCAGGTTCAGGTGAAGTCATTGGCATTGATTGCTCCGCTGAGATGCTGGCTATCGCCAGAGAGAAGCTGGCGACTGTGCGCTTTATGCAGTCCCCGGCGGAGCAGAGCAGTGCCGTGTTGGAGGCAGGGACCATTGACTGCGTCACCTGCAATTCGGCTTTCTGGCAAATGCATACCAGCGCAACTCTCGCGTCTGTGCATCATGTCCTGAAACCATCTGGTCGCCTGGCCTTTAACCTGGGAACGGGAACGCGTTTCACCGGGCAGTCGGCGGCGCATCCAGAATCGCTGACTACGCTCATGCGGCGCATTGCGCTAGAAGAGTATGGCCTGACCTTCCCATCACGACCCGGCGGAAAGCGGCCTCGTTCTCTGCTGGCGGCCACTCCTGACGAGGTGCGCGCACTGCTGATGGCCAGCTCTTTTCAGGTCGTGCATCATGAAATCCGGGAGATTGATTATACGCAGGAGGGTATTGGTGAGTTTCTGAAGATCCCTGTTATCAATGCCAACTATCTACCTGGATGTGAGTACCCTGTCGGGAAGGAAATTGTTGAAAAAGCCTATCAGCGCTTTGAAAAGCCTTTTGGCGCGGTAGGCATATGGCACTATTTTATTGCGGAGAAGATGCCAACGTAGGAAAGTGAGGTTCGTATGTTGTCTGATCACCATGCTGCCATCGATGTGCAGAACGTCGTCAAAAATTACCCGCGCGCGCAGATCAACGCGCTTGCTGATATTTCTTTTTCCGTGCAGCGCGGCGAGATCTTTGGCTTGCTTGGACCCAATGGCGCGGGCAAAACGACCATGATCGGCATTCTCACCACGCGCATGCTGCCGACGGCTGGCAGCGCGCGCGTGATGGATATCGATGTGGTGAAGGACCCCATTAGCGTGAAGCAGGTGATCTCGGTGGTGCCGCAGCAGAGTAACCTCGATCAGAGCCTGCCCGCGCGCGAGGTGTTGACGTTTCATGCCAGCTATCATGGTATCCCACGCGCTGAGCGCGAGGCGCGCGCTACCACCCTGCTAGAGGAACTGGGCCTGGACAAGCGGGGGAAAGAGTTGGTGCGCCAGTATTCCGGCGGCATGGCCCAGCGCCTCATGCTGGCCCGCGCCCTGATGCACGCGCCCGATGTGCTCTTCCTGGATGAGCCAACCAATAGCCTTGATCCACAATCGCGCCTGTTCCTGTGGGAGCGCATCCGCGCGCTGAACGAGCAGCAGACTACTATTGTGCTGACGACCCATGATATGGAAGAGGCTGAGCGCCTCTGTCATCGCATCGCGATTATGGATCATGGTAAAATCCTGGTTCTCGGTACACCCGCCGAACTGAAGAAATTAATCCCTGGTGGTAGCTGCCTGGAGTTGCACATGCGTCTCCCCGAACTCGTAGCTACGGGTGACACTGGCCAGCGCATTTCTCTGCCATTGGATATGCTCGCCGCCTTAAGCCATCTGCCCGGCGTTGTGAAGGTGGAAGAAGTGGCCGCTGCGGAAGAATCAGTACAGGCCGGGTCGCTGGTACGGCTCTATGCTGAAAATGCGGGCGTACTGGTCATTCCTGCGACGCTGATCATCTCTGGGACAGATGTCGAATTGCTGAATTTGCGTATCGCGAATGCTACCCTTGAAGAGGTATTTATCTCCCTGACAGGAAGGAACTTACGCTGATGGCCATGGTAACGAAGCAAGCAGCAGAACTCACCTCAACTCAGCCTGCTCGTGTCAGGCGCCCTGCCAGCCGCTTTCAGGTGGTGCTTACGGCCTTTATGGCTATTCTACGTCGTGATATTGTGGTAACGGGTCGCCAGATCTTTGGCTTTCTTTTACAGGAACTGATGCAATCGCTGTTTTTCCTGTTTATATTTGGGCGCATTCTCCCGGCTATCGGCATGACTCAACCATATTTTGGGGCCTTGTTCTTGCCTGGTATTATTGCTTTAACGGTGATGATCTCCTCAATTCAGGCGGTGGCCCTGCCACTGGTGCTCGATCTGGGCTACGCGCATGAGATCGATGATCGCTTGCTGGCTCCCCTGCCCGTCAGCCTGGTGGCGGTTGAAAAGATCCTGTTCGCGGCCATGCGTGGTCTCTTTGCGGGCGCTATTATGTTCCCCCTGGCGTACTGGATTCTCGGTAGCGCCTACCAGGTACGCTCCGATGAGATCGCCATCATCATCGGCGTGATGGTCCTGACAGCCTTTGCCAGCGCTGGCCTTGGCCTGACGATTGGGACTGTGGTGCATTCAGAGTATATGGGCCTGCTCTTCTCCATGATCTTTGCGCCCCTCATATTTACCGGCTGCACGTACTATCCGTGGGCGGCGCTCGGCGGGGTGAAATGGTTCCAGATCGTGACGCTCTTCAATCCACTGACCTATGCAGCAGAGGGGCTGCGCTATGCTATGGTTCCCCCTCTCAATGGCCATCCCCTGGAGACGCTTTCCTCCGTGTGGGTCATCCTGGGCTTGAGCGTGACGCTTGTGATCTTCCTGACGACGGGCATGCTGTCTTTCCGCCGCAGGGTGATGGGCTAAATCGGAAAGGGTGTCCAGGGGTTCTCCCCTGGCGGGGTTGAAGGGGTGTCCCCTTACCCCTCTCTTTCCCAAAAATGTGTGTTAAGAATGCAATAGGGAGGCACTGTGTGCGGCATTGCAGGCATCATGGGACGAGACGATGAGCGACTGATCAGACGGATGGTCGCGTCAATCAGGCATCGTGGGCCGGATGGGCAGGGCTTTTTCCAGAGCCGGAACTTGCACCTGGGAACGTGCCGGCTCAGCATTATCGATCTACAATTCGGCTGGCAGCCTGTGTATAATGAGGCACGCGATAAGTGCGTGGTCTTTAATGGGGAGATCTACAATTATAAAGAGTTGCGTCGCCACCTGCTTGACAAGGGGCACACATTTACCACACACTGCGATACCGAGGTCATTATCCACCTGTACGAGGAGTATGGTGCCCGCTGCGTCGAGTATCTGCATGGCATGTTTGCCTTCGCGATTGCCGATGGCGATAGGCTCTTCCTCGCGCGCGACCGCCTGGGGCTGAAGCCGCTCTATTACGCCTTCTTGCCGGAGCAGAACCTGTTCCTCTTTGCCTCCGAGATAAAAGCCTTGTTGCAGTGCGAGGAGATCGATTTCGCTGTCAATATGCAGGCTCTCATCGATAGTATGGTGCTTTTCCATCCTGTAGAAGATCATACGTTCTTCCAGAACATTCGCGCATTTCTGCCCGGTCACACTATGACCGTCTCGATGCAGGCTAATGGACAGCTTGAGCTTGCCAGCGAGACCTACTATCGTCCAGCGTTGGCCCCTGACGCGCAGATGACTTTTGCGGAGGCGCAGGAGCAGTTGACGCACCTGTTACGCGCGAGTGTTGCTTCGCACTTGCAGGCCGATGTGCCTGTTGGGCTTTCTTTGTCGGGTGGCCTGGATTCAAGCGTGCTGGCGATGGCGATGCAGGAAAGCTATAACCAGCGCCTGTTGACGTTCACAGTCGCCGATAGCGCTGACCACCCGGATGTTACCCAGGCGGCGTTCATGGCCACGCAGCTCAACACAGCACACCACGTCGTGGATGTGACCTTTGCCGACTTCTTCAACACCATTCCGATCAACTTCGCCGCCGCTGAAATGCCGATTCTGCCCGGCTCAACCTTCTTTCTCCTCTGCAAAAAGATCAGCGAACACGTCAAAGTTGCCCTGATCGGCGAAGGCGCAGACGAGCTATTCGGAGGGTATCGCGAATACATAGATCGGGCGTATCTGGTAGCGCGCATGAAGCACAACCTTGAGTACCTGGCGCAGGCCGGCCTGGCGCCCAGCACCAGTGTGCTAGCTCGCTTCGAGAGGCTAACCTGCGCGGGGACGTTCGCGGACTATCTTAAGCAGGTCTTTGAGATCAATATGGGCGATCAGTTGGTACACCATCACCTTGAATTTATCGATAAACAAGCCATGGCCGCCAGCCTGGAGTATCGTGTGCCCTACCTGGATGATGCCTTCGTGGCATTTGCGCATACGCTGCCCCTGCGTTTTAAGGTGAACCGGCACCTCGGTATTCAGAAACACATCTTAAAGCGCGTCGCCGTGGATACCTATGGTCCTGCCCTGCTCGATGTGGCGCTCAGGCAGAAGATCGGCCTGCCCTCGTCCAGTACAAAGCACCAGGTCAGGTTTAGCCAGCTTTGCCAGGCGGTCCTGCCCGAAGACTATCTCAAGAAGCATACCTTTGGCGCCTATTTCCTGAGCAAGGACCAGCTTCTGCTTTTCGACCTCTTCGTAGAGATTTTTCAGCACCACCGGGGTATCCTGCCGGCCGACTTTGCGATGCAGGCTTTCTTGCAGGAGCAGGCGGCCAGGCCGATTGATATAGGCTCATATATGTAGAAAACAGCGAGGAGCTATCTTCATGGTTACAGACGCGGCAGCAGAAACGACAAAGCCGATTCCCTACATCCAGGAAAGGCGCTTTTTAGGCAGCCAGCTTTTCTACAATAGAGACCGTTTACGCCTGTACTCGCGCATCGCCGCTGAATGCGGCCCCGTTGGCGGTTTCCATTTTGGTCCCTTCCCGATCATCCTGTTCAATGCGCCAGAGTATGTGCAAGCCATCCTGATTGAGCATGCGAACGATTTTGAGAAGGGTCGCCTGCTGCGCAATACCTTTCGCCCGGTTGTCGGTAACGGTATCTTCACGAGCGAGGGCGAATTTCACCGCCAGCAGCGTAAGCTCATGGCGCCTTCATTCCAACCGCGCCAGGTCGCCAGCTACGCTGAGTGTATGGTGGACTACGGCGAGCGCATCCAGCAGGGGTGGTGCGATGGCGCGGTGATCGATATCAATCGTCAGATGACGGCTATCACGCTGAGTATCATTGGCAAGACGCTCTTTGATGCCGATGTCTTCAACGAAACCGATGAGCTTGTCAAAGCGCTTACGACGATCATTCGCTATATCGCGCACCAACTGAGCGCTTTTATCATCCTGCCCCTCGATTGGCCAACCCCGCGCAACCTGCGCACACAACAGGCGATTCAAGTGATTAGAACGCGCATACAGCGCATGATCGCTGAGCGGCGCAACACTGGCGACGATGAACGCAACGATTTTCTTTCCCTGCTTTTGAAGGCCAGGGACGAGGAGGGAAAGCAGATGGATGATGAGCAGGTGCGCGACGAGTCGGTGACGCTTTTCAGGGCGGGCCACGAGACGACGGCGGCGGCCCTCACCTGGGCCTGGTACCTGCTGGCCACGCATCCCGCGATCTACCAGCGTATGCAGCAGGAGATAGATGCTGTCTTGCAGGGGCGCAGGCCGACCTATGCCGACCTGGCGTCCCTGCCCTACAGCCTGCAAGTCTTCAAGGAGGCAATGCGCCTCTATCCGCCGGTCGCGGCCTTCTCGCGCGTGGCGATGCGCGATGTTACCGTTGGCGAGTACCTGGTGCGCAAGGGAGAAACGGTCTTTCTTGTGCCCTATACGCTGCACCGCACACCTGCGTATTTTCCCCAGCCAGAGCAGTTCGATCCTGAGCGCTTTACGCCGGAACAGGAACAGCGCCTGCCTCGTAATGCTTATATACCCTTTGGCGAAGGCGCGCGCATCTGCATCGGCAAGCATTTTGCTCTGTTAGAAGGCCATCTGCTCCTCGTTACTCTTGCCCAGCGCGTCTCGTTTGAATTGCTACCTGGCCAAAAAATCAGGCCAGATCTGCGTAAAACGACCGCCTTGCGCCCTGCTGGCAGCATCAAAATGATTGTCAGGAGGCGCGACACGGCACAGTAATGGCAAGAGAAAGTTTTCCATGACAGTGCAAGCGCTGCTCCTGCTGGGGTTGGCCGGTCTGATGCATAGCACCTGGAACCTGCTGCCCAAGAAGAGCAAGGATAAACAGGTTTTTTTCTGGTTGATGATGTTCGCCGCCCTGTTCTTCTTTCTGCCGCTGTTCCTGTATATGTATGCGCCCATCCCCGTCATTGGATGGGGTTATATTGTGCTCTCCGGTCTGCTGGAGGCGTGCTATGTGCTGTTCCTGGGCGCGGCCTACCAGCACGGCGATGTCTCGCTGGTCTACCCGCTTGCGCGTGGCTCCGCGCCACTCTTCGTGACCCTCATCGCCTTTGTCTTCCCAGGCGAGCGCGCCTCGCCGCAGGGCATCGCCGGCATCTGTCTGATCGTATGCGGCATCTACATTGTTCACCTGACATCTTTTGCGTGGCGCGAGCTATCCGCGCCGCTCTTGTCGCTGCGCCAACGGGCCTCGCAACTGGCCCTGCTGGCCGGCCTCTTCATCGCCAGCTACTCCATTGTCGATAAGGTCGGCCTCCGTTATGTCAACCCGGTGCTGTATATCTACCTGATCTATCTAGTGCTGGTCCTGGTGCTCGCGCCGTTTATGCTTAGCGCCAGGCGTGCCGCCATCATCTCTGAATTGAGGGAGAGCAAGCTCAAGATCATGGTGGCCTCCATCATGTCTTTGACCACCTATCTGCTGGTGCTCTTTGCCTTGATAGGCAATAAGGTCAGCTACATCGCCTCCGCGCGCGAGGTATCGGTCGTGTTCGCCGCCATCCTGGGCGCCCTTGTGCTGCGCGAGTCCTTCGGCCGACAGAAATTTGCCGGCTCGTTGTGTATTTTCGCGGGGATTGTGTGCATTGCTTTGTCGTAGTGCTCTGACCCAGTTCCTGTGGCAAGGGAGCAGGCGCTTCCCCCGTCCGTGTAGGGATCCGGCTTGCCGCATCAGTGTCCCAGGCCCTTGGGCCTGGGAGGCCTTCCCATACACGTTAACCTAAGGTAGGAACGAGTGGACAGCGGGCGTATCCGGATTCACCGCTCGCTTTCTGCCCCCTCTGTGTCTTCCGTTCACGCCTATGTGGCTTGCCTCGCCAGTCAGTCCCCCCCGCCCCTACGGATACGCGAAGCGGACCCCTTCCGTTAACGCCTATGGGAGGACTCCACCAGGTCCTTGACGGAATGCTTCATTTGGCTTACAATCAGCAGTGCTTACTAATCGTTAAGTAGATTTCGGATAGCGCATGAGGGATAGTGGGTGAAGAGAAAAAGAGGCGAGGCCGGCCAGGCGTTAGCAGACGAAGGTGAGACCAGGGAGCAGATCCTGGATGCTGCCCGGCAACTCTTCCTCGCCAGAGGATACAAAGGCGTCTCCATGAAGGACATTGCCGAGGCCGTACAGGTTACATCGGCAGCGCTATACTATCATTTTCCCGAGGGCAAGCAAGAGCTGTTCTTCGGGGTGATCCAGGCACTGCTCGCAGCATGGGTGCAGGGGGCCTTGTCGGCATCTGCATCTGCACAAGGGTTAGCAGAACGACTGAAGTGGCTGACGGAATATATGTTCACCCTGCCCATCGACCGCTTCGAGATGCTCATGCGTGATGCTCACGAAAACGTCTTCAATCACGATACAAAGCGTGAAGACCTGGAGCAGATCCAGCAGGTTTTTGTGCAGCATGTGATCATCATTTTCCAGGAAGCCATCGATAGTGGAGAAATCCCCAGCGCTGTCCCCGCTGCCGTGCTGGCGGCAATGTACATGGGGATGAGCATTTCGCTGCTCAGCAGTAAACACCGGGTGATGGGTGGTATCGAGAACAGAGAGATCATCAATGCAGATGCCCGGCAGTTAGCGGCCTTCATCGTCTCGGTCCTACTCAAGGGAGTCGCCAATACTACTCCAGGCGAAAGTACAGTGTCGTGTTCTAACGAGTAGAAACAGGTTGAGCCGAAGGGCAGGCATCTGCCGGCTCAACTTATTAAATGCTTAATAAGTTCATGCTTTCCCATTAAAGTCACAAAAAAAGAGGATCAGCAGCCAAAAGCCTGATCACTTAAGGAGTTTGTCATGTCGTTTCTTTCGCGATTCAGTCTCAAGAATCGCAGTCTTATCGCGCTGGCCACCGTCGCCATTTTATTGATTGGCGCCTACGTGATTCCAGCGCTTAAACAGGAACTCTTTCCTTCACTGAGTTTCCCCGCCGTCTCGATCGTCACGGTGGATGCGGGGGCATCACCGACGGTGGTCGAGCACGATGTTACCAGTCCACTGGAGCAGGGCATTCAAGGGATCGCGGGCATTCAGCAGTACACGTCGTACTCCAACCAGGGTGTCTCCATTATCGTTGTCCAGTACGACTTTGGTACCGACCTGAACCAGGCCAGTCAGACGCTGTCGCAGCATCTCAATCAGGTGCAAGGCAGCTTGCCCTCTGGAGTGACGCCCCAGATTCAAACCTTCAGTGTGGACTCGTTGCCAGTGATCCAATTGGCGGTCACTTCCTCTGAGGACCCCATCGCGCTTGCCGCCCGGATCAAGCATGACGTAGTGCCTGTCCTGCAAGGCATTGATGGCGTTGCCATCGTCACCGTCACCGGCGTAGAGCAGCAGATCGTCTCTGTGAAGCTAGATCTCAAAAAGGTGCAGGCCGCGGGACTGACGGTGAGCCAGATCGAAGGCGTGTTGGAGGCCAATAACATCACCATTCCGGCTGGTCAGGTCACCGCCAGCGGGCAAACACAGACCATCCAGGTGAGCAATACCTTCAACTCCCTCGATGACCTGAAGAAGCTGGTCGTTGGGGTATCAAGCGGACAGCAGGCCACGCCTGGATCGCAGACCACACCCAGATTTCAGGGACCTTCCACGACCGGCATCCCCACCCGTGTACCTGCCCCGGTCAGCAAGCCGGTGCCCGTGACGCTTGGTTCTGTGGCAACGGTCGAGCAAACCCTTGCTCCTTCGACCTCGATTACGCGTACCAACAGCAAGCCAAGTATTGGCATCAATATTACCAAAACGAACGATGGCAACACGGTCACTCTTTCTCAGGCCATCCAGGACAAACTCCCGTCGTTGCGGAATACGCTGGGGCACGGCGCGAAACTGTTTGTGGTCTATGACCAATCACCGTACATCAAGAGTTCGGTTGATGGACTGGTGACAGAGGGCTTAATCGGCGCGGGTTTCGCGGTCCTGGTGATCCTTGTGTTTCTCCTCTCGCTGCGTTCAACCCTGGTCACCGCTATCTCCATTCCTCTTTCTGTGGTGCTCGCTCTCATTGGGCTCTGGCTTGGCAAATTCTCGCTCAACCTGCTGACCCTGGGCGGGCTGACCATTGCCATCGGACGTGTCGTTGATGATTCGATTGTCGTGCTGGAAAATATCCAGCGTCACTTACGGGAAGATCCCGCAGGCGAGAAGGTCGTGACCATCACGCGCGCGGTCCGCGAGGTAGCCGGCGCGATCACAGCTTCCACCATCACGACCGTTGCCGTCTTTTTGCCTATCGCCTTCACCGGTGGTCTGGTAGGCGAATTGTTCGGCGCCTTCTCCATCACGGTGACCATTGCCTTGCTGGCCTCGCTGTTTGTGGCGCTCACGATTATTCCGGTGCTGGCCTACTGGTTCCTGAAAGCGCCGAAAGTGTCTGTGCAGAAGGCAGGCCAACCGGCGCACGAGAAGATGACGCTCCTGGAAAGAGGCTATGTGCCGGCGGTGCGCTGGGTGACCAGGCATCGCATCGTCAGCATCATCGGCGCCTTGCTCATTCTTGCTGGTTCTTTCTCCCTGGTTCCGTTTGTAGGCACTAACTTCTTTAACAATTCCAGCCAGAATACCTTCTCGATCACGCAGACGCTGCCAGTGAATACCAGCTTGCAGCAAAGTGCGCAAGCCGCCCAGCAGATCGAAGCCGTGCTCGCAAACGTGCCAGGCATCCAGACGTACCAGGTGACGATTGGATCCAATGGCTCGCTTGCCAGTTCCTTCAGTGGCGGATCGGGTGGCTCGAATATTGTGAACTATGCCATTACCACTGATGCGAATGCCGACCAGGCCGCGTTGCAACAGACTGTGCAAAATCGTCTCAAAGCGTTGACCGGTGTCGGCACTGTTATGGTGAGCACTTCCAGTCAAGGTTTCAATACTTCAGGGCTGGCAGTGAACGTCCAGGCCTCCGACGATCAAACATTGAGGGCGGCGACACAGCAGGTTCTGGACGCCGTCAAACAGACGGTCAATACGACAGATGTGGCCAGCAATCTCGCCGATGCATCGCCGCTGATCAACGTGCAGGTCGATCCTACCCGCGCATTGCTGCACGGTTTGACTGCCGCGCAGGTCGGCCAGGAATTACGCGCGGTCTATACCGGGACAACCGTGACCAAAGTGACGCTCGCCGGGACACAAGAGGATGTGGATATCCAACTCGGCACGCCGGCCACCACCGTGCAGGGCCTGCAGGACCTGCTCATCCCTGGCGCTACCGGCAATGTCCGGCTGGGCGATGTAGCGTCAGTCACCCAGGCCTATGGTCCCCCTCAGATTACGCATCTGAACGGATCTCGCACAGCCACAGTGAGTGCGACCATCACGGGCGCGAATGTCGGCGCGGTCAACACCGATATCCAGAAGCGCCTCAACGCGCTCCACCTGCCGGCCGGAGCCAGTGTGTCCCTGGGCGGGGTGCTCTCCAGCCAGTCGCAGTCCTTCCAGAGTCTGATCCTCGCGCTGATCGTCGCGATTGTGCTGGTCTACCTGGTGATGGTCATGACCTTCCACAGCCTGGTGCAGCCACTCGTGCTGCTGATTTCGGTTCCCTTCGCGGCTACTGGCTCGATTCTCCTGTTGCTGATCACCCATAACTCATTAGGAGTACCGGCTTTGATTGGTCTGCTCATGCTCGTGGGCATTGTGGTGACGAACGCTATCGTGTTACTTGACCTGGTAAACCAGTACCGGGCCAAAGGACTGGACGCGCGCAGCGCGGTCATCGAGGGGGGACGCCGGCGCCTGCGACCTATCTTGATGACAGCCATCGCGACCATTCTGGCGCTGTCGCCCATGGCGGCCGGTTTGAGCAAGTCGGGAGGCTTCATCTCCGGGCCGCTGGCCATTGTGGTAATTGGCGGACTGGCTACCTCAACCGTCCTGACCCTGCTGCTGGTGCCCACCCTCTACGTGATCGTCGAGGACATCAAGACGCGCTTCGGCAGGAAACCCACGCCGCCTGCGCCAACAAACGTGGCGGTAAAGTCAGAATCTGAGCGGGGGGAGGAGCAAACCGCGCTCGCCTAGAGATCCAGCTTCGGCTCCTCTTGCCCGCCGGCAATACCGCATCCGCGTGGGCCTCGCTTGCGTGGCCAGAGGGAGGTGGACCCCATAGGCGTACACGTACGCTATGGGGTCCGCTTCGCGTCTCCGTAGGGCGGGGCTTGCCTCATAGGCGTACACGGAAGACAGGGAAAGCAGGAGGCAAACCGTCGCCCCCACGGTCACGCCCAGCAAGCGCTCTTGCGGCTTCCGTGTACGCTTATGGGACTTTGGTAAATTAACTGAAAGGTGAACTGATTTTGCACTGAAAGGTGGAAATTGACACTTCGATGCCTGTCTCTGGTGTGAGCTCTCTTTTCGCCGTGTCAGAGGCAATCTGACGACAGGTGCTTCATGTGAAACGGTCAATGATATTTGGACCATGCCTCGTCCTTGAAGTAGTAATCCTGGTCGAGATCCGCCAGGAGAGTGGGTTGCACGGGATGCCACCCCAGGCGCTGTTGGGTCAGCGTGCTCGATGCCGGGC
>JALYVR010000673.1 GCA_030853145.1 Chloroflexota bacterium
GAGCTACCCCGAAACCGGTGGCGTCAACCAGTCATCCCTGCACTGGGACATGGTCTGCGACCTGCGCCGTAACGGCGAGGTGTGGATTGATGATACGCTCTTCTTGAAGGATGGCAAGATTCTGGTCTAGACAATCTGCATTCGACGGGTGAAACGCGGAGGCGTCTCACCCGTCGAATGCAGATCTTTAAACCGCTAGCCGATCAACTGCTCCATCTGGGTCAGGTGTGACTCGAACACAGCCAGCGCCTGGCGTATTGGCTCCGGCGAGGTCATATCCACGCCGGCCTTTTTCAGCAGCTCAATGCTGTAATCGGAGGAACCTGAACTGAGGAACTTCAGGTAGCGCTCCACGGCCGGTGCGCCTTCCTGCAAGATGCGCTGCGCCAGGGTGTTGGCGGCTGACATGCCGGTGGCGTACTGGTACACATAGAAATTGTAGTAGAAATGCGGGATGCGTGCCCACTCGATGTCGATCAGGTCATCGAGCACGGTCTCAGCCCCGTAGTATTTCTGGTTGAGCTGGCGATAATTGGCGCTCAATGTATCGGCGGTGAGCGCCTCGCCTTGCTCCGCCAGATCGTATATCTGTTGCTCGAACTCTGCGAACATGGCCTGCCGGAAGAGCGTGCTGCGGAAATCCTCCAGTGAGTGGTTGAGGATCGCCAGGCGCACCGCCGGGTCAGAGGTCGTTTTCAGCAGGTACTCGGTGAGCAGGCTCTCGTTGAGCGTCGAGGCGACCTCGGCGACGAACATGGTATAGTCGCTATACTGGTACGGCTGGTAGGAGCGCGTATAGAACGAGTGCAGCGAATGTCCCAGTTCGTGCGCCAACGTGTACATGCTGTCGCGATTGTTCTGGAAGTTGAGCAGGATAAACGGGCTGGTTTTGTAGGCGCCACCACTGTAGGCGCCGCCGCGTTTATTGGGCGTCTCGTAGACATCGATCCAGCGCTGTGTGAAGGCCTGTTGCAAGTAGTTGATGTAGTTCTCGCCTAACGGAGCCAGCGCGGCCCCCACGGTCGCGCGCGCCTGCTCGTAGCTGGTTTGCTCAGCGGTCTCTTTGACGATGGGGACATAGAGATCGTACATATGTAGCTCATCAAGCTGGAGCATGCGCTTGCGCAAGCGCATGTAGCGGTTGAGCAGCGGAAGGTGTTCTCCCACGGTCTCCAGCAGCTTATCGTAGACGCTGAGGGGGATATTGTCATGTGACAGCGCGCGCTCCCGGCACGAGCTATAGCGATTCTGTCGCGTATAGAAGATACCCGTCTTTATGTGCGCCGCCAGCGTTGCGGCAATGGTATTGCGCTGTTTAAGAAATGAGCTATGCAGGCCCTCGAAGGCGGCCTTGCGCACCTGGCGGTCGGTGCTGCGGACGTAGACGATGTAGTTGCCCTTCGTCAGCTCGACCTCTTCTCCCTGCTCGTTCTTGATCGGCGGAAGTTGCATGTCGGCATTGTCGATCATCGAGTAGACCATCTCTGGCGATGCCGCGAGTTCGCCGGCCGCCGCCAGGACCGCCTCGATCTCGGCCGAGCGCACGTGGGGTCGCTGGCGATTCACATCGCGTAACTGCTGCCCGTATAATGTCAGATCGGGTGTCTCACGTACAAAGCGATCAAGCTCTGCCTCTGGTAGAGCCAGAATTTCCGGCTCTATATACGAAACTGCCGTCGCCGCTCGCACCACAAGCTGGATGGCGCGGTCATTCATGCCCTGATAGGTGCTATTGGTGGTATCCTCGTCTCCGCGCATAGAGGCGTAAACCTGGAGTGTGCCCAGTTCCTCGAAGATCTCATCGCGCTTTCGCAACACCTGCAACAAGGCCTGCCCGCTCTGAGCCAGCGTCCCCTGTTGCGCCTCCAGTTCAGGTATGCGGCCCTGTATCGCCTGAAACGCGCGCTCCCACTCCTCATTCGTCTGAAAAATGCTTTCAAGGTTCCAGGTATATTCTGTCGGAATATCACTTCGTTTCTTCAATGTTTGCAGCATAAAAACTCCCTTGATTAGATGCTAGCATAGGTATGTAAATCGGCACCCGGCGAAGCTATAACAAGATGGTCATGCAAACAAACCACCTGTCACCTGCTAAGAGCAAAAACCATGCTTTTATGTGCTTAATTGTATCAGAAAAGGCGTTGGAGTGCTATGTGGGTTCTATTTAGGTGGCCCTTGCTTGATGCGTGTGAGCGCCTGCTCGCCTTCTCCCCGTTCCGGCAGCACGAATTCGATCCACCACGTTGCTCCTGCTTCATTATAGGCAGCGACATGCGCGCGCGCCTTTGCCGGATCGTCGCCGGGGCTGTTGCCACCTGCGGCGATATCAAAGGGGGCAGAGCTTGAGCGATGCGCCTCGATGAAGGTCTTGATCGCGCGTATATCGGCTGGCTTGATGTAGCCGTCGCCCTGTTCGTCAGGCACTTTGGCGGGGCAGAAGCCGTCCCAGCGGGCCGCGCGCAAAGCCGGAGCTTTGCGGGGCCAGAAGCCGCCCAGCCAGAGGGGAATCCTGGGCGTCTGAACCGGCCCTGGCCGAAAGGTGACATCATGTGCCTGGTAATGCGTCCCCTGATAACTAAAGGGCTGCCCACTCATCAAGCCTGCCAGGAGATCTAACCCCTCATCGAGCATAGCGGCGCGCTGCTTCATATCGGTAACCTCGCCAAAGTGAAAATCCTGGGCATCACCCAGGCCAACGCCCAGGATCAGGCGCCCATGCGAGAGGTGATCCAGCGTGATGGCCTCGCGAGCAAGTTGCCAGGGGAGTCGGGACGGCAGCGGCGTCACCGACGTTCCCAGGTATACCCGTTGTGTGCGTAGCGCCATGGCGGTCAGCGTGAGCCAGGGATCGTAGGTCATACCCTGCGCGCCCCAATAGATGATGTAATCTTCCAGGAAAATCCCGTCCCATCCTTCTTCCTCGGCGATATGCGCATACTCTACCAGTTGTTCAACATCGCCTTCAATGCCTGACAGTGGCAGCACAATTCCATATTTCATCGCGCGTCTCTCCTTTGTTTTTCACATGATTGAGTGCCTCTAGAGAGAGTATATATGGGGTTTCCTGCCATCTTCTGTCATATTACATATGTGGCTTATCCTGATCCTCGTAGGGGCGATGGTTGTTCGCAGGGGTAAGTTTTTGCATAATCCTGAAACAGGCGATAGAAGGGGTAGGGGCGCGGTTTACAAGCCCGCCTGTTCTTCGGCGGCATCATCTCATCGGCGAACAGGCGGGCTTGTAA
>JALYVR010000674.1 GCA_030853145.1 Chloroflexota bacterium
GGATGTAGCTCAGCTGGGAGAGCGCGACAATCGCACTGTCGAGGTCAGGGGTTCGAGCCCCCTCATCTCCACTTGGTCCTGGTGGACCGTAAACCGCTATGGTATACTAAAGGGAACACAAACACAACAACTTGCGACGAGCAGGAGTAGTAGGTCAGATATCTTGCAGAGAGTAGCCGGGTGGTGCGAGACTACACACGATATGACCGAACTCGCCTGTGAGCAACAGGGTGAAGCGCGTAGCACGCCTAGCTCTTGTCGGGGGCGCCCGTTATCGCGTACAATGAGAGTAGATCACACGACTCATTGAGTGGGAGCATGCATGGGCCTGTAGCACAGTTGGTAGCGCGCCTCCATGGCATGGAGGAGGTCAGGGGTTCGAATCCCCTCAGGTCCACTTACCTTACCCATCACGTCTGCGATTGAAAAATCAGGGTGGTACCACGGAAAAGCCTTTCGTCCCTCATGGATGAAGGGTTTTTTGTTTGGCCGTTTCTATACGTAGGGACGCGCTTGATAGCATTTGCCCGTGTGGGACGCCCCTACGCAGGTCGGTGTTGTATTGCAATTATGCCTGTTCAATAGGGAGGGACGCCTTGATTACACGAACGAAATACGATCCTAAAGCGGTTGAGAAGAAGTGGCAGGCCCGTTGGGAAGAGGAGCAGATATATCACGCTTCTGACGACTCGCCGAAGCCGAAATTTTATCACCTGGTGATGTTCCCCTATCCATCTGGCGACCTGCATATGGGGCACTGGTATAACTACTCGCCCTTCGACGCCTATGGCCGCTATATGCGCCGTCAGGGCTATAACATCATGCAACCCATCGGCTTCGATGCCTTTGGTCTGCCCGCCGAGAACGCGGCCATCAAGCATGGCGTGCAGGCGCACGACTGGACGCTGGCTAACGTCGAGAAGATGCGCGGCCAACTGCGCCTGATGGGTGCGCAGTGGGACTGGCGGCGCGAGGTGGTGACCTGCCTGCCCGACTATTACAAGTGGACGCAGTGGCTGTTTTTGCAGTTCTATAAGCAGGGCCTGGCCTATCGCACCAAGGCGCCCGCGAACTGGTGTCCCGGCTGCAACACGACCCTGGCGAACGAGCAGGTGCTGGCCAATGGCACCTGCGAGCGCTGTGGCAGCATGGTTGCGCGTAAGGAGATCGACCAGTGGCTGCTGCGCATCACCAACTATGCCGAAGAGTTGCTGGACTTCTCGCAGATCGCCTGGCCCGAAAAGACCACCACCATGCAGCGCAACTGGATCGGGCGCAGCGAAGGCGCGGAGGTGCGCTTCTTCACGGAGATCGCCGGCCAGCGCGCGGAGGTGCCGGTCTTCACGACGCGCCCTGACACGATCTACGGCGTGACGTTCTTCGTGCTGGCCCCCGAACATCCCTGGGTCGCGAAGATCACCACGCCTGAGCAGCGCGCCGGGGTCACAGCCTATGTGAAGCAGGCCCGGCGCATGACCGAGATCGAGCGCATGAGCACCGACAAGGAAAAGACCGGCGTCTTCACTGGCGGCTACGTCATGAACCCGGTCAGCGGCGAGCAGGTGCCGGTGTGGGTGGCCGACTATGTGCTGATGGGCTACGGCTCCGGCGCCATCATGGGCGTGCCCGCACACGATCAGCGCGACTTCGAGTTCGCGCGCCGGTTCGCGATCCCCATTCGCGAGGTCATTCGTCCGCCGGATGAGCAGGCGAGCGATCCCGCAAGCTGGTCCGAGGCCAAAGTGGCCCTGGGCGTGATGGTCAACTCCGGTCCCTTCGATGGCACACCGGCCGACGAGGCCATCGCGCGGGTCACGCGCTTCATTGAAGAGCAGGGTGTGGGCAAGTTCATGGTCAGCTATCGCCTGCGCGACTGGCTGATCAGCCGCCAGCGCTACTGGGGCGCGCCTATCCCCATCGTGTACTGTCCCAAGGATGGCACGGTGCCGGTGCCGGAAGAGCAACTGCCAGTCTGGCTGCCTGAGCATGTGCAGTTCAAGGCTACCGGCGAATCGCCGCTGCGCTACGAGCCTGATTTCGTGAGCACCACCTGCCCGGTCTGCGGCGGGCCCGCCACGCGCGAGGCCGATACCATGGATACCTTCATCTGCTCATCCTGGTACTTCCTGCGCTACGCCGACCCGCATAATAGCGAGCAGGCCTGGAGCCAGGAGCAGATGCAGAAGTGGCTGCCCGTCGATCAATATGTCGGCGGCGCTGAGCATGCCGTGATGCACCTGCTGTACGCGCGCTTCTTCGTCAAGGCGCTGCGCGATATGGGCCATCTGACCTTTAGCGAGCCGTTCAAGCGCCTGTACCATCAAGGTATGGTGCTGGGTCCCGATGGCCAGAAGATGTCCAAGTCACGCGGCAACGTCGAGGCGCCCGACAAGTACGTTGCGAAGTACGGCGCCGATACCGTGCGCTGCTACATGATGTTTATCGGCCCCTTCGACCAGGGCGGCTCCTTCAAGGCTGATAACCTGGAGGGCATCTGGCGCTTCCTGAACCGCTTCTGGACCCTGGTCAACGATACCTGGGCCACAGGTGTGGCGGGCAGTGACCAGAGCGAGGAGGCGAAAGCCATCGAGCGCCTGCGCCACAAAACCATCAAGCGTGTCACAGAAGAGCTGGCTAACTTCCGCTTCAACACGGCCCTGGCCGCGCTGATGGAGGCCAATAACATCTTAATCAAGCAGCAGCACGAGCCGGTAGCACGTAGCGTGGCCTATCGTCAGATGCTGGAGACGATGATGCACCTGCTGGCCCCTATGGCGCCACATATCACCGAGGAGCTGTGGCACCTGACAGACCACAGCGGCAGCATCCATCTGGCCGACTGGCCTGCCTACGAACAAGCCATGACGCAGGACGAGGTCTTCACGCTGGTGGTGCAGGTCAACGGCAAGGTGCGCGAGCGCCTGGAGGTCCCGGCCGGCATCAGCGAGGACGAGGTGCGAGCAATGGCGCTGGCGAATCTACGGGTCGCCTCGTTCATCGGCGAAGCGACCGTGCAGAAGGTCATCTATATACCAGGGCGGCTGGTCAATGTCGTTGTGCGTGCATCTTAGCCGTTGCCTCTTGAGTGCTCTGTCAAGCGTCATTCGACAGGTGAGCCGCCCTCCGTCCGCGTAGCATGAGTTACCCCGAATTTTTGAAACACCCCTTCAAAAAACGAGGGTGCAGGGAGCGGAGCGTCCCTGCCGGGGTTCGGGGTGTCCCCGAAAACCGCTTTTT
>JALYVR010000081.1 GCA_030853145.1 Chloroflexota bacterium
GCTTTACCAGCCTGGCGAGGCTTGCCCGGTCGGCCGCCATATCGACAGATGGATTCACTGTTTGTATCCTTCCGCGTCTTCGTAATGCTCCGTCAAGCTTCAATCAACAGGAGAGCGGGCGTTTCCCCATCCGCGTAGGGATTCGGCTTGCCGCATCTGTGGGAGCAACCATTGGGCCTGGGAGGCCTCCTCCCAGGCCGCGCAAGCGTGGCCGCACACGGATGCGGCAAGCCGAATCCCTACGCGGACGGGAGCACATGTGAGGCCCGCACACGGATGCGGTAAGCCGGGTCCCTACGCGGGAGGGGGGCCATCTCACCCGTGCAATGACGCTTGACAGTGTACTACGTAGCTCGAGTTGCGAGGCGAATTTTTTCTGGTGTCTTCTTCGGCACTGGCGGAGCGTTGACGGAGAACGGAAGCAAGACATGAAAGATAGACCCCTCTCCCAGGTGGCTCTCCACCCATACTGTGCCGCCATGCAGATCGATAATCTCGCGTACAATAGATAACCCCAGTCCTGCCCCGCTGATTTTACGCGTTGTATCGGACGCGACGCGGGAGTAGGGGTCGAATATCTCATGCAGCTTGTCCGGGGAGATGCCTATCCCGTGATCCTCGACGTAGAAATGGAAGAAGCCGTCTAATTGCTCGCTGCCCACGACAATAGTGCCGCCATCAGGTGAGTACTTACTCGCGTTGTTCAGCAGATTCGTCACCACCTGGGCTAATTTATCCGCATCACCTTCGACGTGAGGCAGGGCTGCGTCGAGGCTCAGGATAATGGGATGCGTGATAGCGAGGCGCGCCCTGATGGCCCTCTCTTCGATAAGCGTGTTCAGATCGATACTCACCACATCCAGCTCTATACGCCCGGCCTCCATCAGGTCAAGGTCCAGCATGTCGTTAATCAAGCGGGTGATGCGGTGGGCATCCTCATTGATATAGTTCGCGTACTCTTTTACTTCCTGTGGGCTGCACTCTGTGTCGCGCATTATCTCGCTAAAGCCTCCCATACTAATCAGCGCGCCCCTAAACTCATGGCCGACAACGGAGACGACATCCTTCTGTCTCTTGTGCCTCTTTTCTAACTCAATATTCTGGCTATCCAGCGCTATCGTCTGTTGGGCCAGCTCCGCGTAGAGCCGGTTGACCTGGTACAGCAAGGCGCTCAACACAAAGATAGCGGCCCACAAGCTGTTTGAGCGCGCGAAGTACCAGCCGACGGTATAGCGGCCATTGGCATAGAGGGTCAGCATAACGTCAAAGAATGTCGCGAGCGTTGTGACGCCTAACCATATCTGCATAATGGTGAGCCTGCGGAAGCGCAGGGCCAGGATGAGAAAGGCTATAGCCGGGATAGTACCGCCGACCAGGCCGAAGCCGAGGGTGAACAGGGGCGTAAAGACATTGCGCTGAATGAGTAGTGGTAGGAGATGGGAAGAATCAATTGCCACGACAGCGTAGAGCAGCACCAGGATTGGGATAGTGGTGACGAAGGCGAGCAGCAGCGTGCGTGCTGTCCGCGGCGCGATATGTTTCGTGCCGTAGCGTTTATCAATCAGGAGGTATGCCAGAATACCGCAAGGAAAGCCGGTATGCCAGAAGACAAAGAGCCAGATCGCGGTCTGCGCATTTGCGTGGAAGAGGCCTGTGGGAGAGAAGACCGTGGGAAAGGTCAATATATAGGGGATCACGGCCAGGCCCGAATAATAATAAGTAGCCGCGAGCACGCCAAGCGCCAGCGTGCGTGTACTCATAAACTGGCCAAATAACAGGTAGGCCGTCATCAGATCAGCGAAAATCGCGAGCGTCGCATAGGCGGGAAGAAACGCCGGCACATGCGCGACCGCCTGGCGCGCATATGGCAAGATCAGTAAGGCGACCAGCGTGAGCAGCGTGCTGACGAGCAGCGCAACACGGTAGTGTCCCGGCGATGCTGTGCTGGTCAGACTCTCAGCAAGGCTAAATTGGCGTTTCGAAATTGATTTCATAGATTCAGTATAGTTGCCATTGCAACTATAGGCTTTCCCCCTACGCGGATCACCATGTGCATGGCGGAGCGCCTTGCTTTATGGAACTGCCAAAGGTATAATACCTGAAGTGTCATCTCCAGTAGAGACAGGGAGCATATACCTTGAGCAGCCATTATTCAACGAATTCAGGTAGCGGAGGGGCGGGGAATAGCGGTCCACCCATGAATCGTCGCGACATGCGCGCTACCAATGGCGCGCACTCTCCCCTCCCTTCGAGCGCGGGCCGGGGCTATCCAGGCTCGTTTGATTTCGAGGCTATGATCGCCTCGTTGCGTGAATTATTCGAGAACGACCGCCACGTAGCCAGCCAGTCCGATAGCGCGCGTTGCGGTGTGTGTTATCTCTACGGTTACCTTAGCGACTTGCAGTATCGCGAGGAAGGCTTCTACATCTGCCAGGATTGCGAGCGCACCCTTGGCCGGCAACGTGTCCACATGATCAGGAAACAACAAAAATAAGCCAGTCTCAGGCTTCCACAGCCGTAGTCGTATCCTGGTTGCTCAGAGGAAGTTTGTCAGCCAGGGGCAGGATGATGGAGAAGGTGCTGCCGTGGCCGGGGCGGCTCTCGACCTCGATGCGCCCATTGTGCTGCGCGACGATTTTCTGCGTGATGTACAGGCCCAATCCTAAGCCGACGCTTGAGCCTGATTGTTTCTCGATGCCGGGCACCTGGTAGAAGCGCTCGAAGATATACTGTAACTGTTCGGGGGGTATGCCAACGCCCTGATCCTGTACCTCGACAATGCATGTATCATCTAAGTGGCGCAGGCGCATGGTAATGGGGGCGCCCTGGGACGAATACTTGCGCGCATTCGACAGCAGGTTGAGCAGCGCCTGACTGATGCGGTCCACGTCTACCTCGACCTCCACCGGCTCAGCAGGCGCGCTAAACGTCACGTTGAGGGTCGTGCCCGATGTGTGCTCCTCCATAATATGCTGGCAAAGAGTCACAAGGTCGCAGCGCCGGGGATGCAGCGCGAACACCCCGCTCTCCAGCAGAGAGGTATTGAGCAGGTCGTTGATCAGGATCTCCATACGATTGATGGCGCGTTCCATGCTTGCCAGTTCTGCTGGCTGGAAGGTCTGGGCGGACCCCTGGCGTCTGCGTACTAGCTGTACCATACCTTTCAGCGTCACCAGGGGCGTTTTTAGTTCATGCGAGGCCATACTTAGAAAAACGTCTTTCGCGGCGTTCGCCTCCATCAGTTCGTGCGTGCGCTCCTGCACCTGGGCTTCCAGGGATTGGGCATACACCTCTAATGCGCGCTGCTGCTCGCGTATCTGGCTACGCATCTGATATGTCTGGATGGCTCGTCTGAGAGCCACAATGAAATACTCGCGATCAATGGGTTTCTGGATAAAATCGTAGGCCCCGCCCCGCAACGCCTGGAGCGTCAGGTCATGTTCGCCATGTCCGGTGATCAGCAGCGTAGGCGTTTCTGGGCGCCACTCTTTGATCCTGGTAAGCAACGCCAGGCCATCCATGCCTGGCATCTTCACATCGGTGATGATGGCGTCATAATCGTTGCGCTGGATAAGCGAGAGCGCGCTCACCGCCGAGTCAGATGTCTCCACCTGGACCTCTGGCAGGCGTAGGGCCAGGGCTTGAGGCAATGCCTGCAAGAGCGCGGCATCATCATCCACGAGTAGAACACGAGGACTGTTCATACACTGAACTGCCTTTCTTCTGTATCAGAGCGCATATGGGGGAGTTGAATCAGGAAGAGTGCTCCCCCATCCGGGCAATTGCTCACCTGGATGGTTCCCTGGTGTTCCTTAATAATCCCATAGGTGATGGAGAGTCCCAGGCCTGTGCCGGCCCCTACCTCTTTGGTGGTAAAGAATGGATCAAAGATGCGTTTCTCCAGCCCGTCCGGAATGCCGGGGCCTGTATCGCTTATCTCCATCTCCACCCTCTCCTCCGATGATGTACAGGTAATGGTTACTACCTTGCGAGGTACAACTGCCAGGGCATCGCGCGCGTTGGTGAGCAGGTTGATGAAGACCTGCTCCAACTGGATAGCATTGCCCATTACTGTAACCTCTTCCTGGGGAAAATGCATCTGGACCTCGATCTGCCTGAGACGCAATTGTTCGTGCATCAGGGAGACCGCGCTGAGAACAACCTGTTCGATGACCACAGGCTCATAGCTGACAGGGGCGGCGCGACCGAAGGTACGCAGGTGGGAGATGATCTCGGTGGCCTTACGCACCTGCTGCATGGCGCTGGACAGCTCGCGCAAGATCTGTTCCGGGTTGGTATCGGCCATACCCAATTCGATGAAGTCTATGACGTTGCCAATAAACAGGCCGATATTGTTGAGCGGGTTATTGAGTTCATGCGCCACGCCCGTAGTCAATTCTCCCAGCGTCGCCAGTTTGCCCGCCTGCACCAACTGCTCCTGCTTTTCGCGCAGTTCCTGCTCGCGGCGCTGGACCTCGGCCGTCGTCTCCTTGAGATCGCTCATGATATGGATCATAGCTTTGCGGCTACTTTCCAGGCGCAGGTTCGACTGGTGCGAGTCTTGTAAAATGTGCATCAGCGCGCGGCGCGAATTATCCAGCCGTTCCGTTTGACTGCCCATGCGGCTGCGGTCCTCTTCATAGTCGGCCAGGATATGAATCATGGCCTTGCGCTGGTCGGATAGTTTGCGATTCACCGTGTTCAGATCGCTCAGGATATGAATGAGGGCACGGCGCCGCTCTTCTCCCTTGCGCACGCGCTGCTCCAGGGCCCGTTTCTGCTGTAGCAGGAGCTGGTAGTCATCCAGGAGTTGGCCATCCGCCTCGCGCCGGTAGGCAGTATCCATGATCTCCAGGGACTCGCTGCTCATGTAAGTTCACCCCGGTACTTGCTCAGCTCACGTTTTAAGTTCTCTACCTCTTTCTCCAGGGCGATCATCTTGAGTTCGCGTCCGACCACCACCTCTTCAAACTTCTCCAGGTCCAGAATCTTCTCCTGTAGTTCCGCCTTGGATTCTTGTAGATCGCGTACCACCTTCTCGTAGGCGCGCATATCGCGCAGGATGCCGATGGCGCCGATCACCCGGCCATCGGTGTCGCGCAGAGCCGAGGCGTTGAGCGTGGTAGGGATGACCTCGTCGGAGGCGCTGCGTGGATTGAGGCGCGCATTGCGCGTCACGCCGCGCTCAATGACCTCGCGCAGAGCCGCCAGGAACTCGCGTGTCTCCTCAGGGCTGATGAAGCGCGAGAGCGACTGCTCCAACACCTCGTCTGGCCGGAAGCCCAGCAGCGCATACACGGCGTCGTTGGCCTGTAAGATCTTGCCTTCCAGGTCCGAGACGAACACCGGGTCCGGCGCGTTCTTGATCAGGCTGTCGGAGTAGGCCAGGGCCTTGTCCAGCTCGCGCATATCGCGCAGGATGCCGATGGCGCCGATGACGTTGCTGTTGGCGTCGCGCAGGGCCGAGGCATTCAAGGTGGTGGGAATGACTTCGCCGGAGGCGCTGCGCGGGTTGAGGCGCGCGTTGCGCGTCGCGCCGCGCTCGATCACCTCGCGCAGGGCGGCGGTAAACTCGCGTGTCTCTTCGGGACTGATGAAGCGCGAGAGCGACTGCTCCAACACTTCGTCGGTGCGGAAACCCAGCAGTTCGTAGACCGCGTCGTTGGCTGAGAGGATCTTGCCTTCCAGGTCCGAGACGAACACCGGGTCCGGCGCGTTCTTGATAATAATATCAGCATCAAGCGACCCGTGCGACCTGGCCTGCTGCAACGCAGGATGCGGGGTCGTTGTGGTAGGCAAGCTAGCAGAATCAGGCATGAAAGAACCTCCAGTTCGTAATACGATCTCCGCAAGAGACGCGGCTGCCTTCCCGCGATTCTATCAGTTTTAGGGAGAGTATGGCAAGTGGTCCTATTGGGGGTCCCGTTCGCGTAGGGGCTATGGCTTGCCTGCTTGTGTGGGGAGCTTACCCCACTTGCCATATTTGTACGATTTGATCGTCATCTACTGAGGCAATGCATTTACTATCGGGTGACCAGGCTAAAACCCTTACAGATTTGGAATGACCTTCATAGATATAACACTTCCGTCCACTACTAGTGCTCCATATATGAATAGCCCCATCCTTGCTTGCAGATGCAATGTACTTGTTATCTGGTGACCAGACTATACACGTTATAGCCTCAGCATGATGGCGATAAGCCGATAATTGCGTTGTTATTTGCAGCATAGCAATGTTCCATACCTGGATTTTCCTATCTAAGGTTCCAAATGCGATATATTTACCATTGGGTGACCACGCTGCTATATCCCAGTCTACGAAGCCGTGATCAGTAAAAATGTTATTGCCTGTTAGAGTACTCCACCGTTGTATTACAGCGGTGTGTGAAAAGATTGAGCCCTTAGTAGATTCAATTTACTCATCCTGGGCCAGGGAAACATGGCTCAATATATCTGCACACCGCTGTATATGCTTATATCCTACAGTTGTAAGGGACGTGTTATCGGGTACCCACACCACCGTTTTTACTCCATTCAGACAACAATGAGTAAATGTAGTATCGCCAGTAAATGCGCTCCATACACGCAAAGTATGATCATGGCTTACAGAAGCAATTTGGGTATTATCGGGAGACCAGGTTACGTCGAGTACCCAGTCAGAATGTTTCTTATATATGAGCGTGTTTTTTCTTGTTGATATAGCCCATATACATACTGATCTATCACGGCTTGCAGAGGCAATATACTTCCCATCAGGTGACCAGGCCAGAGCACTTATGGTGTTAGAGTGACCTTTATAAGTGATAAGACAATCCTTAGTCCTGATATCCCAAACTTGTACAGAGAGGTCATGACTTCCCGTAGCGATATAATTTCCATCAGGAGACCAGATGATTGATGTTACTCCCGCATAGTGAGGGCGATAGTCAAAGGAGAGAGAGCCACGTTGTGTCTGCTTTACGACAGTGGAACGATTCACTGGATACGACGAGTCAGGAGTAGTACTATTAGAAACTACTATGGTTTCATTAGCAACATCGTTTCCATTCGTGGTATGTAGTGGCTGGAGTGTCGATTGTATAAAGGCCTTTTGTGGTAGTTCGAATAAGACTCCATTAGGAGAACGCATATGCAAAACTGGTGTTCCCCATTCAAATCGACGCGATAGCTGAATATGGATAGCTTTTCGTGCCTCAGTGACAGCAGCATCTACTGGCATTCCGGTAGCCAAAGCTCTGTAGAAGGTGCTAGTAAACTCAATTGCCGCTTTATCTGTAATTTCATTTTGCATAGCTAAAATAGCTGGTACACCTCTTCGAGCCAAGGTAGCAGCAGTGCTAGAGAAGATGTCATACTCGCTTCCCCGCGCTCCTTCACAAGTATTTAATATTACTAAACGTGTGGTAGCATGATCTGCTAGAAGCGAAGCTAATTCATTGGCTGGTAATGGTAATGATTCGCCGTTGTCATCTTCTAATATGATAAAACCTTCATCTTGTTTAGTATCAAATCCTCCATGACCAATGAAGTGAAAGATATGCCAGTAGTCATCCCATGCCGCTTCCTGTAACTGCCGCCAGGTACCACCTACCTGCTTTATTGTGACCAATCCTTTTGCCTCTAGCTCTTTGAAAGCTTTTTGTAAGATATTTTTTTCTCTTTCTATATCCAATTGCACATAATCGTCTGGGCTAGCAATCATGGCTAAGATACGTAAAGGTGGGTTTACCGTTAGAGGTATGATTGGCTGAGATAACTCTAAGTAGCGTGTGATAGGAGTATATCGAGATAGGCAGACAAATTCATTTTGATTTGCATCATACATAAATTCCCAGGGCAAATTGGCTAAATTTGGTGGCGATATACGAAGTTTGATTCTTAAACCCATTCCTAGTTGTTTTACTTGTTGCTTACTCATTTCATAGCGAGTTTTTACGTCCTCTTTAAAAAGAGCATCAAATAAGTCCCGCCCGAAGCGGTGTACTGTTTGCTCTTCCTCAGAGAGAAAGCGGCGACTACTATTATTAGAGCGCAAAAGAACCGCTTGTAGATCACTAAGACGCTCCTGAAGTTCAGCATCTTTAAAAGGGAAGCTCAATATTCCAGTTGTTTGTCCTGCTGGTGAAAGGATAACCTTTACTGGATAGTGATTTTTTCGTTTTCGATCTCCTATCTCTATATCAAAATCTTGATAATTTATCCTTGACATGCCTGAGATTTGATAACTCACTTTTTACTCCATGAATATATTAATTTTTTAATAAAAAATGCGCTACAATTCGGTTTCACTAAGAAAGCCTCTATTATAAGATTGACGATTAATGGTAGATTTTACAGAAATCGAACAGATATGTCAAGCTGTTTGAATAGATGGTACTGTTGATAATGTTGTTTATGAATGTGTCATCTTATTGATTATTTACATCAAAAAAATTGATGTTGACTGTTTTACATGGGACTCCATACCTGCACCGTCTTATCCCACGACGCGGAGGCAATCCGTTCCCCGTCAGGCGCCCAGGCCACCACGCTTACCCAATCGGAGTGACCGCGATAGGTGAGGAGGGGGGTGCCGCTGGTCGCATCCCAGATGTGGACGGTCTCGTCGATGCCACAGGAGGCGACGCGGCGGCTGTCGGGTGACCAGGCGAGGCCAGTGACGCTCCCGGTATGCCCGCGATAGATGAGGGTGGTATGCTGGGAAGCTGTCTCCCGTGACTGCTCGGCCGGCCAGACCTGGGCCGTTTGATCCTCGCTGGCGGAGGCGATACGCGTGCCAGCGGGCGACCAGGCCAGGGAGGTGACCGTATCGGTATGTCCGTAGTGAATACGAATGCTGCCTCCCGTGCGCGCCTCCCAGGTGTGAACTGTCTTATCCTCGCCGGCAGAGGCGATGCGCGTGCCATCAGGCGACCAGGTCAGGGCCATGACGACCAGAGAATGTCCCCGGTAGGTAAAGACGTGACGTTTGCTGTCCGCCTCCCAGACATGGACGGTCTGATCGTCGCCGGCGGAGGCGATGTACCGGCCATCGGGCGACCAGACCAGGACGCGGATGCGCTCGGCATGGCCTTCGTACGTTGCAGCCAGGACGGGGGCCAGGCGCTCGCTGGTGGTCTGCCAAACCTGGATCGTCTCGGATGAGAGGCCGGCGGTTGAGGCGATGTAGCGGCCATCGGGTGACCAGGCGATGGCCTGGCCCTTCAGGGAACTACTGCGGTGGGTCAGGAGGCTATGACCTGTGGTTGCCTGCCAGACCTGCACTGTCTCGTCGAGACTGCTGGAGGCGATGCGCGTGCCATCGGGCGACCAGGCGACGGCCGTAACCTGCGCGCTGTGGCCGCGGTAGGTGAGAAGTGTACTTTGCTGAACCGGAGCATCGGCCACGGGTGGAGTGGGCTTTGGCGCCAGTGGAAGCGGCGATTTGAATTGCGAGCGTGCCAGGGGTCCTGGAGTCGCTGGCCTATCCGAGCGGCTGGCTCGTTCTAAGGCCCTGGCGAATGCCAGCACGCTCTCGAAGCGTTCATAGGGATTTTTTGCCAGCGCCTGCATCAAGACCTGCTCGACTGTGAGCGGGATGGCTGGATTTTTCTCACACAAGGAGGGCGGCGCGGCGATCTGATGCTGCGTAGTGATCTCGTCGGCGGAGCCATGGAACGGCCAGTCGCCACTGAGCCACTCGTAGGCGACGACGGCCAGCGAATACTGGTCGCCAAGGGTGTGGGGCTTGCCACGCAACTGCTCAGGCGAGGCATAGGGAACAGTGCCTTCAAACACCGGCGTCTTGAGTCGCTTATAACCGATGCTCTCTGAGACGACCGCGATGTCGAAATCGCTGACCCAGACCTCGTTATGTGGTCCCAGCAGCATATTGTGCGGCTTGATATCGCGGTGGATGAGCTGCTGCTGCTCGTGGACGTATGCTAGCGCGCTGGCCACCTGCTCCACGTAAGAGACGACAGTGCTGAGCGGGAGCAGCGTGCCTCTGGGATGAAGCTGGCGCAATGTGCCGTGGGGGGCGTAGTCCATCACTATGAAGGGGATCTCGCCAGCGACGCCGAAATCCAGGATCTGCACGATATGCGGATGCTCCAACTCAGCAATTGCCTGCGCCTGCGCCAGAAATTGGGCCACCTCGGCATCGTCAAGGCGGGTATCAAGCACTTTGATGGCAACCCGGCGTATGGTCTTTACATCCTCGGCCAGATACACCTCAGTGAAGTGTCCCTGTCCCAGTAGCTGTACAAGACGATAATTGCTAAGGCGCTGGCCCACACGGTCAGCCATGCGAAATTCTCCTTGGGGTAAGGTGTCTCTTGTTATATATAGATATACAAGATCGATTGTAGAGGAGCAAGGGCAGTGTGTCAAGGAACCCCCATTACCTTTCAGGACCATTTAAAGTTCGCAGGCGCACCCCGAACTTTAAATGGTCCTGCCTCTTCGTCGCTAATAAGGGAGCGACTTCGTAACGTACAGCGAGGATGAAAAGGAAGAAGCTTTTCGTATCAATTTTATACTTTTTCAATGATCGTAGCAATTCCCTGTGGAGAAGCAGAGGCGCTGCGATTTAAAATACGCTGAAGGTACTGACTATCGACAATGTATTTGAGAAGTGCTATATTAACGCTATGAAAATACCCAAGAGAGGATGATGGCAGGGATGACAGGACCATGGGATACAGGCTTGAAGCGCTTGATCCACGCCGCTCCCCAAGATTTTGATACGCTGGTGCTCCCCGGAGCGGTGTTAGAGGAGGAAGTACCCACCGAGTTTGCCAGTCAAGGATTTCGCGTGGATGCCTTACATAAGGTGCGCCTCCACGGCGAGCCAATGCTGCTGCACCTGGAGTTTCAGAAGCAGCGCGACGCGGATATGGCGGAACGCTTGTTGGAGTATAATGTCAGAGTGATACGCGAATATCACCTGCCAGTCTGGTCGTGTGTGATGTACATCGATAAGGTCCCGACCCCAGCTACCGCGCTGATCTCGCGACGGCCCGATGGGCAGCAGGCCTTGCGCTTTGACTTTCAGGTCATCAACCTGCGTGATCTGTCGGTCGCTGACCTGCTCGCTACGGGGCAGGTGGGTCTCTACCCGCTCTTGCCCTTAGCCAGAGATGGCAAGCGCATCGAGGTCGTTGAGCGGATGATCAGTGAACTGGTGGCTCATGATACCAGCACACATGATCTGCTGAGCTTTGCGTACCTGTTTAGTGCGTTCACGTTTACCGATGAGAACAACCAGACCTGGTTGAAGAGGAGGTTCGCCATGTTTGAGGATATTCTGGAAGAGTCCTGGGCCTATAAGGAACTCGTTGAGAGGGGGCTTCAAAAGGGACTTCAAAAGGGACTTCAAAAGGGACGAGAAGAAGGACGAGAAGAAGGACGGCAAGAGGGGATGGCTCAGGCCGTGCTGACCATTGTCGAGGGACACTTTCCAACCCTGTTGCCCCAGGCGAACACGTGGGTGGAGCGGGTGCATGATCCGGCGGTCCTGCAGCACTTGCTTCTGCTGCTGACGCTGGCTAAGAGCGCAGAAGAAGCTGAGCGCATCTTGAACAGCGGTGCGAGCGCTTCCTCATGACCTGCTCATAGGCACCTTGGAGCTGACTGCTTTTCATATGAGGGTGGGAGAGGGCCTCCGCCCTGTCAGCGGGCAAGAGAAGCCGAAAGGGCTCCCCTTGCTCGCCGACAGAGTCTGTGTCCGGCTAGCCTGCTGGAATGGTCACCCTGCCCTGACCAGTAGGAGGCATATTGGGGCCGCCGCCGACCCAGCGCACAGCGGTGCCGATGGCGGTGACCTCCATCCACTCGTTGTTATGCATGTATTTGACATCAAGTTCGACACCAATCACGCCGTCCGCTCCGAGCTGGTCTGCCTCGAACTGCATGCGGCTCAAAGCCAGTTCACGCGCCTGGTACATGAGTTGCGTGTATTCCTTGAGTTCGCCCTGAAAATTTGCCTTGATGCCCACCAGCCAGTTGCGCACAGCGCCCATCGAGTAGATGCAGTTGCCTATCACCAGGCCCATCGGCTGGAAACCCTTATCGACCACCAGCCAGAACTCCTGCCCGGTCAGGTCGGAGGTAAAG
>JALYVR010000675.1 GCA_030853145.1 Chloroflexota bacterium
TGCCGCTGATTCGGCAACTACAGCAATAAAATTCCTGATGGATAAATGGAAACCCACGAAGATTGCAGATATAGATACCGAAGATTTTTTTGTCTATACAGAGACCCGCCCTACGGTCAAGTTTACAGATGGCGTGCAGAGAACAATTGTTTGGCCCAGCAACCAGTTTTACTCTCATCCCATTCCTTCTCTGGGTCATGATGTAATCCTCTACCTGGGCGCGGAGCCACAACTTAAATGGAAGGCGTTCAGTAAAAGTTTCCTGGAGGTGTGCCAGCATTTCAAGGCTTCTGAAGTAGTGCTGCTTGGGGCGTTGCTCGCCGATGTGCCGCATTCAATAGCAGTACCCATGTCCGGTACCGCGTCGAGTGTGGAGATCATGGAACGCTTGAAGGAAATGGATGTCCATAGCTCCCGCTACGAAGGCCCAACCGGCATGATCGGCGTATTACAGGATGTGTGCAGGCGAGCAGGGATACCAGCCGCCAGCTTGTGGGCTGCTGCTCCCCATTACCTTGCTGCTACTCCCAATATTAAGGTGACGTCCGCGCTGTTGACATACTTAAATACCTACCTGTCCTTTGGTCTGGATTTAAACGACATCCAGTCAGATGCCCTACGTTTCGAGGAGCAAATCTCATCGCTGGTAGCACGCGACCCCGAAGCAAGCGCCTATGTCCATAAACTGGAAGAGCAGGTCGCCAATGCCTTAAATGACGAGGATGAGGATGAAGATGACGACGACGATGATGATGTAATTTTCAATCCCGACCGTGCCATTGGCACTGGCCCATTGCCCAGCGCCGAAACGCTTATTCGCGGCGTTGAAGAGCTTTTGCGCAAACAGCGTGAGAACGGCACATCATTCAACGATGACGATGATGAAGATGAGGATGAAGAAGAGAAGTAGGGGCAGATAGCAAAAGGGGCGATGGCGAGGCTATCGTCCCTTTTGCTATTTGCCCCTATTGGCCTTAAATAGAGATGCCGTCCTTGACACGCAGGGAGTTGATCATCCGGGTGACGGGGCTGATGTCCAGCGGTCGCCCTTGTATGAGGTCCGCGATCACCGTGAACTGAGGGTCTGATCTGTTGACGCCGGGCCACGGTGTGCCGTCTGGACTCTGGGGAATGCCAGTGCGAGCAAATTCCGTCCAGGCGTGCTGGACAGCGTTCGCCACCTCGGTATCGATCTCGTCATAGCTCTCAATCGGGATGAGTGTGCCGAAGAGATAGGGAATCTCTGCGCTGTGGTAGGCGAGCAAACCTGACCTGTGTGCGCCGGGTGACACCCTGGCGAAGCGGTACGCATAGGAGGTGCGGCCCAGTTCAGCAAAACGCTGAAAGGTCGCCAGAGCTGGCTCCAGCCAGATAGCGGTCGTGATGAGTTCGGTTAGTGCCTCGTAAGGAGTGAGGTTGGTGCTAGCGAAGTAGGCCAGAATGTCGCCAGCATGTTCGCCGCCCAGGGCCTTCGCCATGTGTTCGAGCGTGTTGTGGGTATAGACCTGGGCCGGGTCACTTTCGGGTTGACCGTACAGGCCCGTAGGTTTGAGGAAGAATCGAGCTTCGTTCTGAGTGCAACCAAACAGCACGGGTACGTCTGTGGGCCAGCCGGAGAAGTCTTCATCTATGACCTCACCATCAACCGTCGGATACCAGACAAGGTTTGCGGGCGTGTGAACCTGACCAGGAGGAGGAAAACTTCCTGACAGTAGCAGTGACGCCTCGCGCACCTGCTCTGCTGGAACCTGGCGCAGCACCTCAATGTCACGGCTCCCCAGATGGTCACACAGTTGCTCGCTGTATGCAGTGATGCGCTGGTAGGACGGTGAGGGGACCGCCGCATATGGCTCGTAGCCAGCACTCTGGATAATGGCGCGATGGAAGAGGCCACGGGCCGAGCGCGTGGAGAGCAGGGCGCGTACCGCAGCACCGCCAGCAGATTGTCCGAAGATCGTCACGTTGTCAGGGTCGCCGCCGAACTCCTGGATGTTCTTCGCCACCCAGGTCAACGCGGCCACCCAGTCCAGTACGGCAAAGTTGGCCCCGGCTTGCGGATGAGCCAGGAACCCGAACGCCCCCAGCCGATAGTTGCATGACACCACTGTCACGCTGCGTCGAGCCAGGTCTTCACCGAGCCATTCCTTCATGGATGTCGCACCGTTGAGGAAGCCGCCGCCGTGAATCCAGAGCATCACCGGCAGGCTCGCATCCGGGTCCAGCGTGGGAGACCAGACGTTGAGGTAGAGGCAGTCCTCGCTCTGCCTGGCTCCGGCGTCGAAGCCAGTGTCCCGCGTCTGGATCGCAGCATTGCCAAACACGGTGGCGTCGCGCACCCCTTCCCACGATGCGGGAGGCGCAGGCGGCTGCCAGCGCCGCTCGCCAACTGGCGGAGCTGCATAGGGCATGCCCAGGAACTGATAGACACCGTTCTGCTGGAAGCCGCTGACAAGTCCCTGTTCGATATGTATATTCTTCATGCGAGAACCTTTCTGTTCAATAGTACCGCACATTGCGAAATACGGTGGTTCTTTCACGCTCTTACTGTTTGCCTAAAGCCGCCTCGCCAACCTCAGCCTCGAAGCCCGCCTGCTGGATACCCGCGACAGCGCATGCTTCATCATTGTCGGGGAGATCGCCACTCATTCCGACGCCGCCAATTACCTGCCCCGCCTGAAGGATGAGTACTCCTCCAGCTACCGGAGCGATGCGCCCGCTGGAGATGGTGTTGAGAGCAGCCCAGAACTGAGGAGAATTGCTGGCCCGCTTTGCCATTGCTCTACCGCCGATGCCCATTCCCACCGTTCCCCAGGCTTTTGCAAAGGCGATGTCAGGGCGCAGTATGCCGCTTCCTTCCTCCCGCATCAGAACCATGAGACAGCCACCAGCATCAACAACGGCGACTGTCATCGGTTTACAGCCGCTCTCTCGAGCTTTTACCAACGCACCGTTGGTGATTTCAGTTGCCTGCGCAAGGTTTAGGCGGTGCATCCAGTCCTCCATCTTGTGTGATTAGTACAGAACAACAACTTGCTCATCCTGCCTCGTAACGTTCCATGAGAATCTGCCGGAGTAGCGCCAACCACTACCGTTTCGGCAACAGGAGTAGCCCATGCTTAAAGACCATCGGCCGGGTACAAATCCCTGGGCCACGGATCGGCATGAACCATGACGCCGATAATCATACAGGGCTTGTCCGACGTGTTGCTCCACGCATGGTTAACTC
>JALYVR010000676.1 GCA_030853145.1 Chloroflexota bacterium
GTAGTACCCCGGATGTTTCGCGATGCCCTGGATACTGAATTTAAAGCCCGGCGCCTGGTTTTTAATTGTCTGAGCGCAGAGGGCGCGCAATCGGCTCTGTACCGCCTCCACAATCTGCGTCGTAGTGAGCATGAACTGGAGCGACTTGCGCCGGATATAGACCACGCCATCTGAGAAGAACAGGTAGGGCCAGATATCCCTCTCCTGTCCTTGCGTGAACAGGTCTACCACCCCGTTATTGATAACATTTGTCAGCAGCCCGCGCACTTCACGTAGTTGGTGATAGGTGAAGACCAGTTCATCGTCGCTCAGTTCCGCCAGGATCGTCGTCAGCGTCTCGTTCTCCAGCAGTATGGTCGAGGGCGAGGTGACCAGGTAAGCGATGTGGTCCGAGTAGGTACACAGGCGCCTTAGCAGCAATAGCCTGCGCTCCCTCAACTGGAGCCGCCAGAGGTAGGTATGCAGGTGCGTGCCGTACTTTTGCTGCGTATTGACGACCAGGAACGTAATGTCCTCCAGGTAGGTAGCAAAATCGGGAAAGAAGCCCTCGACGTTGACGCAGCGCAGTTCCTCCGCTACCAGGTCTTTGGCGCGCTCAATGGCCTCCCGGTCCATCGTGTCTACCCCATGCATAGCGCGTATCTTGTCCACGTCGTGCATCAGGTAGGCCAGGATATAGACGCGCCGCTCCACCTCAGAGAATGGCGCCGGCCCCAATTGCCCCGCTTCCAGCAAGTTTAGCAGGCGCATGGTCGGGAAGATGCCGTTCAAGAGGTGGCTAACCATACTCTGATCATCTTTAGCCTCGAACTTCCGCTTTGTCTCTTCCTCCAGCCGCGTATTGGCGCTATGCTCGCCCCCCTTCGCCGATTTCTCCGCGTAGTGCTCCATCATCCCCGGCAGCATATGCTCAACAAAGCCACGCGTCACATGGTCGCGGGGATCGAGCGCCTGTTTCAGAAAATCGAGATAAAACACATCCACTCCTTTCACTTGTACCCGTAGTTGCTCTGTCGTCGTTCATATTTTCATCATATCTACAGCATCAATGGCCGCTCGTCCTGCATCCTTCGAAAGAAGAGCAGCGAATCGAGCAATAGCGCCTCCTGGCCAAACGCGACGGAGTATTCACATTCCAGGCCATCACGCAGGCGATAGATGGGAAAGATGGCCCCCAGATTGAGCCGCTGCTTCAACTCGTTGCGCGACATAGGACTGATGATGCAGGGGAGTTTTAGTCCTTTAAGCTTGCGATTGACTTCATCCAGCCAGGTAGGTCGCGGTTCGCGCACAAAGAAGCCGTCCAGGACCACAATCTGGTGCAGGATATGCGCATCTTCTACAAGATTACGCTGTAATCCTAGTGTCAGATACATGCGTTCCGGTTCATAGCCCCAAATCTTGAGGTAAAGCAACTGATCGCGGAAATCGCGCTCCTCCAGCCCGCGTTTCGCTACCTCCTGTAAAAATGCCGCTTTTGGCATAGGCTCGAAGTTCGCGTTTGTCAGCAAGAAGAACAGGTCATAGGTTTTCAGGTGATTATCGCTATCCCAGATGCCGCAGGAGAGCGGACTCTGCCCGCGAAAGCTTTGTAACTCGCCGATGATCTCTGGCGCGTTTTTGCTCAAGGCCCAGAACTTCTTTTCAGCCTTCGGCATAACAGATTTTCCCTGACTGCCGTAGAAGCGTTCAAACTGCTCCCTCAAGGCCGCTGTGAATGCCTGGTTGGCGTCCCGTTTGCGCTGGCCCTCCAATTCTTTGATGACCTGCGCCGCCTGCACCACGCCCCAGCGTTGTGTGTATTTCTCAAACTCCTGCTCGCTGGGAAAGGCCTCGCGAATTGCCTCGTTGAACTGCCTCCTCTCCACTTCCATACCATCCGTAAACTTCTTCTCCAGACGCTCACGCACAAAACGCGGCACCAGTGCGTGAGCCTGGTAGACCGGGAACTCCGCGTGCCGCCCCAGGCGCCCAAAACGCTGCAAAAAGCTGCCGGCGCCGAACGCTTCAAAGATGAGGTAGTTGATGTGGAAGTCCACCCCGATATCAACGGTGCTTGTCCCTACAAGGATCTGCTTGCCGTAAGATGCTAGCCGTTCTTCCCTGGAGGCCAGCCCCGAATTTTCGCCTACCGTAATGCCGCGCGGCTCAAAGTACGCCTTTAAAAGGGCCACCAGGCGGCGTGCAGTTGCCACTGAGTAGACCAGAATTGCGGCCTTCGAGTCCTGATGCTGCTGGAAAAAGCTCAGTATCTCTTGCAGGCGCTCCTCCACCCATCTCTCGGTCGGCGCCTCCTGGCTGATTTCGTGCAGTTGTAGTTCGCATGGCTGCAAGATGCAGCGATATCCATCCTGCTGTGAGGAGATATAGTTCCCCTCAATCCTCTTATAGCGGATGCCACCGCGATCCAGTAGGTTATACAACAGCTTGCTGGGCGTTGCCGAGAGGAAGAGGAACTTCTTGCGTTCCTGGGGATTTTCGCGATAGTTGACGGTCAGGTAGCCCAGCATATTCATCACAGAGATAGCCTGTGGGACGCCGAAGACGTGGAATTCGTCGAATAGGAAATAGTCGTAATACGCGCCGACTGTGGCCGGCAGTTCTTTCCGCTGGTGATCCCAGCCATACTGGTGGCTCATCATGAGGTGGACGAGGTCAGGGTTGGTGAGCAGCATGCCATTTCTTTCCAGGAGTTTCCGCACCTCTTCCAGGCGCACCTCGTTGCTATGTTCTCGCATGAGCTGGCTGATCTTGGCGCCGTACATGGTGTCATAGCGAGGTAGGCGCACACCCAGATCTCGCCCGTATCTCTCCAGCGCGCTAAATTGGTCCTGCACCAGTTCATTGGTGGGATACATGGCAATGACATGCAGCCCCTCTTGAAACGCCGGAGAATAGCCGGCCAGGCTTTTCCCATCGCCGGTCATAGCTGTATTGAAAATCACATCTATGTTGGGGTCGCGAAAGGCGTCCAGCGTGGCGACCTGGTGTTTCAGCAAACGCACACTGTTCATGCGTTCATTGGTATGATACTCGGAATAAACCGGCAGGATATGTACACTCAGATGTGTCATGACTATTGCTCCTCCTGATAGCGTTGTCCCATCACCTGTATTTCCTCCCGCATCGTCTTCACCAACTCCTCAGGCTCCAGTGCCCTGACCTGGGCTCCATAGCCCAGAAGCAGTCTCCTGGCCCACCAGATCGACCTGGCATAGCCCTCAA
>JALYVR010000677.1 GCA_030853145.1 Chloroflexota bacterium
CCTCCCTCACGGTAGGGACGCTGGCGACCTCCTCCACACGCCCAGGCTGAAGCGTTTCACTCATGTGTCATCTCCTCTATAAAAAATAACGTGCCAGGAAGGTAGGGGCGCCCCTACCTTCCTGGCACCCCTACCTTCAGGTGCCCTTATACTTTACCTAGCGATTGGGGCGAACAAGCGCCTCGACCGCCTGGACGATATGGTGGGCGCTGATGCCGGCCTCCTCGATCAGCTCGGCCGGCTTGCCAGAGCCGGGCAGCGACTGGACAGCGAGTTTCACAATCTGGGGCAAGCGGCCATCACGCTCTGAGAAGGCCTCCATAACGGCCTCACCAAGGCCACCCTCTGGCCAGTGATCCTCGACGGTGACGAACCTGTTGCCCGCCTCCTGGGACGCCAGTAGCAGGGTCTCCTCGTCCATCGGCTTGACCGAGTAGGCATCGATGACGCGAATCAGGATGCCTTCGCCCTTCAACTGGTCGTAGGCTTTGAGGGCCTCATGCAGCGTGATACCGGCGGCGACAACCGTCGCCTGATCGTTGGCCGATTGGCGCACAACCTTGCTGCCACCGACTTTGAACTCCTCGTCAGGCCCATAGATCACAGGCGTAGCCTCGCGCGTGGTGCGCATATAGACGATACCCTCGTGCTCCGCCATCAGCGCCGTTAGCTTGGCCGCCTGGTTGGGATCGCAGGGATAGAGCACCGTACTGCCAAAGACGGCGCGCATCATCGACAGATCCTCCAGCGCCATCTGCGACGGACCGTCCTCGCCGATGGAGACACCCGCATGGGAGCCTACCAGCCGGATATTGGCGCGCGAGATCGCCGCCATGCGAATGAAGTCATAAGCGCGCGCGAAGAAGGCCGCGAAGGTTGAGGCGAAGGGGATCTTGTGTCGCACGCTCATGCCGACCGCCGCCGCCACAAGCTGCTGCTCCGCGATATACTGCTCAAAGAAGCGCTCAGGATAGGCCTTGCCGAATTCGTCAGCGTACGTCGAGTTGCTGACCTCGCCATCCAGGCCCACGACATCGGGGTTGGCGGCGCCGAGCGCCAGCAAGGCATCACCATACGCCTTACGGGTTGCCACCGGCTGATCGTAGGTTGGCAACTTCAATTCCTGCTTCGCCGCCTCTGGCGCGGGCTGGCGATCCTCCGGCTTCTGCACCGGGTAGGTCTGGCTGCGCACATAGTTTAGCTCTTGCAGTGCCTTCTCTTCCTGCTCCTGATTAAGCGCTTTGCCATGCCAGCCATTGACGTTCTCCACGAAAGAGACGCCCTTGCCCTTGATGGTCTTGGCCACAATCAGTGTGGGCGAGCCGGTATTCTTGAGGGCCTGGGCGTAGGCATTGTTGATCTCATCGTAGTCATGCCCGTTGATTACGATGGCATTCCAGCCAAAAGCTCTGGCGCGCGCCGCGTAGGCTTCGGTGTTCCAGCCCAGTTCGGTCTCGCCGCGCTGACCCAGGCGGTTGCAGTCAAGGATGCCTACCAGATTGTCCAGCTTGTAGTGGGATGCGTGATCGAATGCCTCCCAGATCGAGCCTTCAGCCATCTCGCTATCGCCAAGCAGCACCCAGATGCGATAGGGCAACTTATCCAGGTACTTCCCGGCCAGCCCGATGCCTACGCCGATAGGTAGGCCCTGACCCAGCGAACCCGTCGCCACATCCACCCAGGGGAGCGCAGGCGTGGGATGCCCCTCCAGGCGGCTGCCGAACTTGCGCAGCGTCAGCAATTCCTCATCGGTCACTGCACCCGCCGCCTTGTACAGCGAATAGAGCAGCGGGGAGGCATGCCCCTTGGAGAAGATCAGGTGATCGTTGTTCGGGTTCTGCGGGGTGTCAAAGTCATAGCGCAGGTACTCCATGAGCAGGACCGCCATCAGGTCCGCCGCCGACATCGAGGATGTAGGATGCCCCGATCCGGCCGCTGTCGTACAGCGAATGCTGTCCACGCGCAACTGTTGCGCCAGGTTTGTCCACTGCTGTACCTGAGTTTCTGTTTGTGCTGTTGTCATCTTCGTTCCCTCTTTTTATAAAAGATGCTACTAATGTGCTAACCATTGGATACCGTTCTATTGTAGGCTATAGAGCCAGGGAAGGGCAAGCTGATGTTTTATTCTGCGACCCCGAACCCAGACACACCCCTCGAAGAACATCTCTCACAGAGACTCAGCAACCTTTAATAGTAGTGTAGTTTACTGTTGCATCTTTCACCATTGGTCATGATATACTCTAGCAACAACGTTGTATTTGCATGTAGAAAGGTTAGCACAGATGACCATGAAAAAATCCCTCAAACTCACAGCAGCTATCTCGTTCATCTTGGGTATGCTCGTTATGGCTCTCTTTCCCATTGTCAGTAGCGCATTCGCACAGGCGAATAGCGACAGGACACTCCACGTCATCGACCATAGTGCTCCAGAAGCCTTCCTTGACGTGCCGCCAGCAGGAGACTCGCTTGGTGACCAGTTCTATTTCAACGATCCCGTTTTCAACGCCTCCAACTCAAAACTGATTGGCAGCGACCAGGGCATTTGCTTCCGCATGGGTAGACAGCACGCCAACGAATGTCACTGGACAACCTACCTTCCCGAAGGCCAGATCAGTGTTGAGGGTCCTTTTGACTTCCCTGCTAACTCAACAGTGGCAATCATAGGGGGTACAGGAGCCTACCAAAACGCACGTGGAGAAATGACGCTGCATACTCGCGATCCTCAGGGCAGCCAGTTCGATTTTTTCTTCCACCTGATTGGGTAACGGCCTTGTAAAGAGTACTCATTCATGCAATCTTTTCTGCTGCGAGAAAACAACTCAAAATCTCGCAGCAGAAAAGAAAGAGCGACCACATGAGAACTCTTTTACACCTGGCAGCTCCGCGCATATTTGGGCCTATTAGCATCCATACTGGACAAAATCCTTCAGGTTATATAAGATTGACAGAGATGGTGCCTAAGTGTGAAATCGAGGAAAGCAAGTGACGTTAAAGACCATACACCCTCAGGGAGTACGAGCGCTCTGGCCGAGTATCGCCCTGATCATGGCAATTAATGCGTTTCTCTTGACCTGGCTCATTGTTAAACCCGGTTCTCTACACTTTTACGTGAGCGTAGAAACCATTATTATCGCGCTCTGCCCGCTGCTTATGCTGTCTTTCTGCTTTGGTAATTTCTGGAAACTGCTTCGAGGCACTATACAGGCAGATATTTCGTT
>JALYVR010000678.1:0-745 GCA_030853145.1 Chloroflexota bacterium
ACCTTGAGTGGCTAGTACGTACCCATCATATCCACCACACCTTTGGCATTATCGCTACGCGCCTACCCATAGAGGAAGGGGTGAAACGCATTTGCTACGTTTCATGGTTATATTATAGAAATTTCACGCAGATGCAGCTACAGGCAAATTACAAGAAGATCCTGATACCTATTTATGCAACCTGCACACTTCAGCCGTAGATACAGCCAGGATCCTCCTCACATACGGACGTTAAGGAGCAAATTTTGCATCTTGAAAAAGGTGTTTTGCATCTCGATTGTGCAAAATATATAGTTCCTCCAGGTGTTGGTATGCACAACCTAATATGGTAGAATTGTAATACCAGCACCAAACACGAGTCGGATTTCTACATGACAAGCAAGGATCAGCCATCCATGACTGAGCAAGAACAGCGCAGCGACAAAGACGCTCCCCTGCGTCAGGATATCCATATGCTTGGAGATGCCCTGGGGCGCGCGATCCAGCAGCACGACGGGCTTGCCGTCTTCGAGACCGTCGAACGGCTGCGCCAGAGCTGCAAAAGCCTCCGTGACTGCGCCGAAGAGGCGACCCAGGCCAGCGCGGCGGATCGCGTAGCGCCTTCATCTCAGCACGCTGAAATTGCGGCGCTGGACGCGGAGATCACCGGGATCGTCGAGCAGTGCGACCTGAACACCGCCATCGCGGTGATACGCGCGTTTAGCTTTTATTTTCACCTCGTCAATACTGCCGAGCAGTATCACCG
>JALYVR010000678.1:755-3215 GCA_030853145.1 Chloroflexota bacterium
AGCACGAGGCCAGTCTGGAAGCTACCCCCCAGCGCGGCTCGCTTGATGCGCTCGTCGAGACTTTCCGCCAGCAAAACCTGGATGTCGGGGCCATTCAGCAGCTTCTGGACCGCCTCTCGATTGATCTGGTATTCACGGCCCACCCCACCGAGGCCACGCGCCGCACCCTGATCATCAAGGCGCGCCAGGTGGCCGATCTGCTGGAGGCGCACGATCGCGAAGTCAAGCTGCTGGCAGGGGGATTAGCCGCGCGGCAGCTACAGCGCGAGGTTGAAAGCACCATCGCGCTGCTGTGGCGCACCGATGCCGTGCGCCACATCCGCCCACAGCCACAGGACGAGATCAAGATGGGCATCTACTACCTCGATGAGGTGCTGTATGACGCCGTACCCGCGCTCTACGCCGAACTAGAAGAGTTCTTGACACTATATTATCCAGGAGGGCAGTTGCGGGTGCCGCCCTTCCTGCGGCTCGGCTCCTGGATTGGCGGGGACCAGGACGGCAATCCGAGCATCGGGCCAGAGACGCTGCTGCACGCGCTTCGCCTGCAACAGGCCAGCCTGCTCAGACATTACCGCGCCTCCATCGATGCGCTGGCGCGCGAATACTCGCAATCCCTCAACCATTGCACGATCACCACAGCGCTGAAAGACTCCATCGAGAGAGACGCCGCCAGCATGCCCGACTATGACCAGGAGCTTGGCCCCGAGACGCGCCTGGAACCCTACAGGCGCAAGCTCTCGTTTATGTGGAAGCGCCTGGGAGCAGCGCTGGCGGCTACCCATAAGCACCTGCGTAACGACATTGAGAGCGACGGCACAGCAGCCAGCGCCGCTATCGCCTACCGGCATCGCGCAGAGTTGCTGGCCGACTTCGAACTGGTGCGCGAGAGCCTGCTGGCGGACGAGGAGCACGATGTCGCGCATGGCCAGCTTGCCGCGCTGATACGCAGGGTGCAGGTCTTCGGCTTTCACTTCGCCGCCCTCGATGTGCGCCAGCACAGCGAACGCCATGCCGCCGCGCTCTCCGAGCTGCTGCGCGTAACTGGCCTGTGTCAGGAAGAATACAGCACGCTGGCAGAGGAGGAACGCGTAGGCGTGCTGGAAGGCCTGCTGCGCGACCCACGCGTGCTGCCGCGCCACACCCTGAAACTTAGCGCGGAGACCCGTCACATCCTGGCTACCTTCGACGCCATCCGGCAGGCGCGGGCGGAACTGGGGCCGGCGGCGGTTACCTGCTACATCATCAGTATGGCCCGTAGCCTGAGCGATCTGCTGGAGGTGCAGTTCTTCTGTAAAGAGGCCGGCATCGACAGCCTGCCAATCGTGCCGCTGTTCGAGACCATCGACGACCTGCGCGCGTGCGCGGCGGTCATGGAATCGGCATTCGCGCATCCCCTCTATCGCGCGTGGGTAGAGGAACACGGCGATTGCCAGCAGCAGGTGATGCTCGGTTACTCGGATAGCAGCAAAGACGGCGGCATCCTGACCTCCAGTTGGGAGCTATATCAGGCGCAAACTCGGTTGGCAGAGGTGGGGCAGTGCCACGAGATCGGCGTTACCCTCTTTCATGGTCGCGGCGGCGCCATTGGGCGTGGTGGCGGGCCGCTCTACGACGCGATCCTGGGCCAGCCCCCCGGCACTGTCAACGGCCATATACGCATCACCGAGCAGGGAGAGATGCTCTCGTTCAAGTACGGCCTGCCCGCCATCGCCGTGCGCAACATGGAGTTAGTTGTGGCAGGCGTGGCCGAAGCCAGCATCCCTCAAGATATCCTGACACAAGCGCACGAGTCCGTGTCAGACACCGCCGCCTGGGAGGCAATCATGGAGAGCCTCTCGGCGAGCGCCTATACGCGCTATCGCCACCTGATCTACGACGACCCGGAATTTCTCAGCTACTTCGAGCAGGCTACCCCCATTCGCGAGCTGGGCTGGCTGAATATCGGCTCCCGGCCGGCGCGGCGCGGGCTGGGAAGCAGCATTGAAGAACTGCGTGCCATCCCCTGGGTCTTCTCGTGGATGCAGAGCCGCTACGTGCTGCCCAGTTGGTACGGTGTGGGGGGCGCCTTCGAGGAGTATATTGCGCGGGAGCCTGGCAACCTGGAGCAGTTGCGCGCGATGTATGACTCCTGGCCTTTTATGCGCACCTTCCTGGAGAACCTGCAAATGACGCTCTCCAAAGCCGACCTGCACATCGCGCGCCACTACACCTTGCTCGTTGATAACCAGGCGTTGCGACGGCGTATCTCAGACGAGATCGAGCAGGAATACGAGCGCACCCGGCGCGTAGTGCTGCTCATCGTCAAAAGAGACGCCCTGCTCGACACAACTCCAGTGCTGCGCCGCTCAATCCAACTGCGCAACCCCTACGTCGATCCCCTGAGCTACTTCCAGGTGGTGCTGCTACGCCGCCTGCGCGCCCTCGGTGACCCACTTGTGCTGGACGAGGCCCAACGGC
>JALYVR010000082.1 GCA_030853145.1 Chloroflexota bacterium
CCCAGCACCTCAACCAGGCACGGGTCCAGGCCAATCTCTTCCTGCGCCTCGCGTAGGGCCGCCATCACCGGCGAAGCATCGATAGCATCAATGGAGCCACCAGGAAAGGCGATCTCGCCGCTATGCGAACGCAGGGTGCTGGCGCGGCGAATAAAGAGCAGGTGAGTCTGCGCATCCTGCTCAAAGAGCGCCACGAGAACCGCTGCAGCGCGGGGGGGCGGCTGCTGCGCCAAAGTTTCAGCTAACGCGCGCGCGCGCTCCGGCGTCTCTAAACGCGCGCGCAGCCTACTCACAACCTCGGTAATATCGCGCATATCCATGCCCCTATTGTAGCATATCTCTCCCAAAGACAAACCGTCGTGCCTGTCCAGGTGTCACGAAACACCGGAAAATAGATACCTGGTTGGACTTGCGTAAATGTGATACAATGTGATAAATAAAAAGACATCGGAGAGGTCGGCTAACAGGTTATCTATTGTCTTGCATTCATGGACGGCTTTTGGTATAATTAGAGCATCGAGTGGGGGTATGCTTACACCAGGCTCTCTTTCTGTCCATATTGGCTTACCTGTCTGCGAGCCTCGTTTCGTATGGCCGTTCTGTAGGGCAAGAGTAGGTGTACTTATGAAGAACATCATGCTCGTTCTCAAGCTGAAGAACAATGACTATCGTGGCCTGAGCAACCTCCTCCGATGAACCATGTCCCATGTGCATTCCCCAGGGTCTCAAGGTGATGTCCATCTCGTTCTCTTCCGAACGGTTTTCGGTCTGATGTAACGCGGGGGAGCGACAAACGCTTAGTCGCCAGGATCACAGAGGGTACGGCGCAGCCGGGCAAGGCAAAAACCGTGGATCGAAGGGGGTATTTTACCCATGCAAGCACAACAGCACGGCGACCTTTCGACGCAGCCAGCAGAAAATCACAACGGCGGGTGGGTGCAGTCCATGTCTGAAGGAAATGACCCTGAGGGGAAAAACAACAACCCTGACGAGACCGAAGGTCTCAACGAGATGGAAGCGCTGCTGGCATCATCAGCCAATCCCATCAATATCAAACGAGGCGATGTCGTTGAGGGCGTTATCGTGCGTATCGACCAGGACGAAATTCTGGTCGATATTGGCCTCAAGTCCGAAGGGGTGCTCTCGATCAAAGAACTCCCTGCCTCCGGCTATGGCTCATTCAATGAGCTGCACCTCAATGACAAAGTGCTCGTCTATGTCATGCAGCCGGAAACATCGGAAGGACACGCTCTCCTCTCGCTCAAACGCGCGAACGCCGAGCGCCAGTGGCGCATTGCCGAGGAGCAGTATAAGAATAACGAACTGCTCAGAGCCAAGGTCATCGACTATAACAAAGGTGGCCTGATCGTCGATGTCGCCAGTATTCGCGGCTTCGTGCCGATCTCGCAGATCCTGAACCTGAAGCGCGAAGAGGTTGCTGCCGGCGGTGAAAACCAGGAGACGGCAGCAAAGCTCCAGAGCATGAAGGACAAGGAACTGCAACTCAAGATCATCGAGATCAACCGCTCGCGCAATCGCCTGATCCTCTCGGAGCGCCTAGCCGTCCAGGAATGGCGACAGCGGCGGCGCGAAGAGCTGCTCGACGAACTGAAGCCTGGCGAGGTCCGTCCCGGCGTGGTCAGCAACCTGGCGAACTTCGGGGCCTTCGTGGACCTTGGAGGCGCGGACGGCCTGGTCCACATCAGCCAGCTCGCCTGGAGCCGCGTGAATCACCCCAGCGAAGTCCTGCATGTCGGACAAGAGGTTGAGGTTCAGGTCCTGAGTGTCGATAAAGAGAAGAAGAAGATCGCGCTCTCGATTAAACGCGCCGAGGTCGATCCCTGGACGACGGTGGAACAACGCTACACCCCCGGCCAGGTGGTCACAGGCACTGTGACCAAGATAGCTCCCTTCGGCGCCTTCGCGCGCATCGAGGATGGCATCGAGGGCCTGATCCATCTCTCTGAACTGATGCCCGGCATGGACCCGAAAACCAGTTTGCACGAGGGCCAGCAGCTCCAGTTGCGCATCCTGCGCATCGACGCCGAACGGCGGCGCCTGGGCCTGAGCTTGCGACAGGCTGACGAACTCGATGCCAAAGAACAACCGGCCGAAACAATGTCGCCGCCAGAGGCAGGCACAAAAGCTCCCACAGATGATAAAATGACATTGTCTTTGGAGGAGGCCACTAAACGCGCCGAGTCCGCCTCTCACGAGGGCGGTCCTTCTCGTCGCGAAGGCCGGGGCGAACGCCGCGATCGCCCTGAGCGCGCCGCCGACAATCCGCAACTGGGCACACTGCCCGGCGACGAGGGCGAAATAACCGCGATGGCTGAAGCCTTCCGCGCCGCGGCCCGTCAACGCAATAAGGAAGAGACGGAGGCCCCTGGAGAGTAGAACAAAACGTTCTCGCTCGCCGGGTTAGCCGACGAGCACAACGCACCTGAACAGTTGAACGCTTGACCTCCTTGCTGCGTATACGTTGTAGAGCAGTAGGGAGGTCAATTGTTTCAAGTCTCCGCTCCAGATATGAGCAGGTGTTGTTTATTAGATAGATGGGAGGCCAGCTATTCTTGACGCTATAGAGTTGTTATCCTTGACGCTATATGAAGGGTGTTGTATCATGAGTTATCAGGTTTACCTGAGCGACACAGAGGGATCGGTTCCACCCTCTGCCACTGAAAGGGGGGTGACAAACAGGTGAACGATAGAGATAGATTTGATAAGTTCACAGAGCGCGCCAGGAAGGTCCTGAGTCTCGCTCAAGAGGAGGCCCAGCGCTTCCAGCATAACTACATTGGCACAGAACACCTCCTGTTAGGACTTGTGCGCGAAGGCGAAGGTGTTGCCGCTAAAGTCCTTAGCAACCTCGGTGTCGAACTGAACAAGGTTCGCAGCGCCGTTGAATTTATTATCGGCCGCGGCGATCGCATCGTCCTGGGCGAGATCGGCCTCACACCACGCGCCAAAAAGGTGATCGAACTGGCCGTCGATGAGGCCCGCCGCTTGAATCACCACTATATTGGCACCGAGCATCTCCTGCTGGGCCTCGTCCGCGAGGGCGAAGGCATCGCGGCAGGCGTGCTGGAGAGCCTGGGCGTGAATCTTGAAAAGGTGCGCACTCAGACTATCCAGGTGCTCAGCCAATCCGGCGCTTCCCATGAACGCGACGCCAAGCACTCAAAAACGCCCACTATCGATCAGATGGGCGTCGATCTGACCGCCGACGCTCGCGCCGGGAAACTGGACCCCATTATCGGTCGCTATCAAGAGATCGAGCGTGTGATCCAGATCCTCTCGCGGCGCAATAAAAACAATCCCGCGCTCATCGGCGAGCCTGGCGTTGGTAAAACGGCGATCGTCGAAGGCCTGGCACAGCGCATCATCGCCGGCGAGGTGCCCGAAACTATCGCGGGCAAACGCTTGCTGACACTGGATGTCGGCTCGCTAGTGGCCGGTACCAAGTATCGTGGCGAATTTGAGGAGCGGCTCAAAAAGATTATCGAAGAGATTCGGAATAGTCGCGATTGCATCATCTTTATTGATGAGGTTCACACCCTGGTCGGAGCCGGAGCTGCCGAGGGCGCGGTCGATGCCGCGAATATCCTCAAGCCCGCCCTGTCTCGCGGCGAGTTGCAATGCATCGGCGCGACCACTCTTGATGAGTACCGCAAGTACATTGAGCGCGATGCGGCGCTGCAGCGCCGCTTTCAGGAAGTCATCGTCCGCGAACCCTCTATCGAGGAGACCATCGAGATCCTCAAGGGCATTCGCGAGCGCTACGAACAACACCATCGCCTGACGATCACCGACGAGGCCCTCAAGGCGGCGACGGAGATGGCCAGCCGCTATATTACCGACCGCTTCATGCCCGATAAGGCTATCGACCTGATCGACGAGGCCTCCAGCCGCGTCCGCATGCAGCACTCGCTGGCGCCCCTCAACCTGAAAGAGGCCATGAAGGGCCTGGAGTCGGTGCTGCGCGAGAAAGAGGCCGCGATCCAGCAGCAGGAGTACGAACTTGCCGCTGAACTACGCGACCGCGAGGTAAAACTGCGCGACCGCATTGCCAAACTGGAGGCTGGCTGGCATCGCGAGCGCGGCAGTGATAAGCCTACCGTCGGCGAAGAGGAGATCGCGCAGATCGTGTCGATGTGGACCGGTATCCCGGTGATGCGTATCGCCCAGGAGGAGTCACAGCGCCTGCTCCAGATGGAGGAGGCTCTGCACGCCAGGGTCATCTCGCAGGACGAGGCTATCGAGAAGGTCTCCCGCGCGGTCCGCCGCGCGCGCGCCGGCCTGAAAGATCCCAAGCGTCCCATCGGCTCGTTCATCTTCCTTGGTCCGACCGGCGTCGGCAAGACCGAGCTGGCACGCACGCTGGCGGAGTTTATGTTCGGCAGCGAAGAGGCACTCATCAAAATCGACATGTCGGAGTTCATGGAGCGCCACGCGGCCGCACGCCTGGTTGGCGCGCCTCCCGGATATGTCGGCTATGAAGAGGGCGGCCAGCTCACTGAGGCAGTACGGCGCAAGTCATACAGCGTGATCCTGCTCGACGAAATCGAGAAGGCGCACCCCGATGTCTTCAATATGCTGCTACAGATCCTGGAAGATGGCAAGCTGACCGATGCCAAGGGTCGCACGGTGGACTTCCGCAATACCATTGTGATCATGACCTCGAACGTCGGCGCCGCCCTGTTGAACCGCGAGGCCTCCATCGGCTTCAAGCAGTCGAAGGATAAGGACAAGTTCAACCAGAGCGAATACGAGGGTATGAAGGGCAAGGTACTCGGCGAACTGAAGAATACCTTCAAGCCGGAGTTCCTGAACCGCATCGATGAGATCATCGTCTTCCACTCCCTGCGTATGGAGGAGATGTACTCGATCATCGACCTGTTGCTGAACCGCGTGCGCACGCAATTGACGGAGCAGCAACTGGAGCTGGTGGTTCCCCAGCCCTCGAAGGACTTCCTGATCGAGAAAGGCTTTGATCCACAGTATGGCGCGCGCCCACTGCGCCGCACTATCCAGCGCATGGTCGAAGATCCCCTGGCCGAAGGTCTTCTGCAAGGGAAGTTCCACCCAGGCGACCTGGTGGAGGCTGTGGTCATTGATGGCGAACTGCACCTGCAATTGCGCAACCGCATTGAACAGTTGCCAGCCCCCGCCTCACCCGAAGCCGCTCTCTCCGCCGGCAGCGCCGACGGCAGCGAATCGCTACAATCGTAATGCACTAGAGGGGCGGGGCCAGTCCCCGCCCCTTCTCATGTACCAGAGAGTTCATGGAGAGGCGAGGTCTGCCCTCGCCCCTCCTTTTTTTATGTATGGCAAAATTACGCACAAAATACGTCTGCCAGCAGTGCGGCGGTGAACAAAGCAAGTGGATGGGGAAATGTCCCGATTGCGGGACGTGGAATACGCTGGAAGAGGTGACGGAGGTCCCACAAAGCGCCGCCCAGCAACGGCGCTCCTCGCTGTCTGCTTCCACGAATTCCTCCCTGGTACGCGGGACGCAGATGCCAGTGCTACTCCCCGATATCAAACCTCTGCCGCAGGAGCGCGTCTCAGTAGGCTACGCGGAGATGGACCGCGTGCTCGGCGGCGGCCTGGTCGCTGGCTCGTTGATCCTCATTGGCGGCGAACCGGGGATCGGTAAATCTACCTTGCTGCTCCAGGTCTCCGGCAATATCGCGCACAACATTGGTCCCGTGCTCTATATCTCCGGCGAGGAGTCGATTGAGCAGGTGAAGATGCGCGCCGAACGCCTGGATATCGTGGGCGAGCGCCTGTATCTACTGGCCGCCGTCGAACTTGATGTAATCGTGGAGGCCATCCATCGCCTCAAACCCTCCCTCGTGGTCGTGGACTCCATCCAGACAACACTTGCCAGTCACCTGACCGCCGCCCCAGGCAGCATCAGCCAGGTACGCGAATGCACGCTCCAGTTGATGCAACTGGCGAAAAGCACGCATACCCCCATCTTTATCATCGGCCACGTCACCAAAGAGGGCACGGTCGCCGGCCCCAAAGCCTTAGAGCATATTGCCGATGCCGTGCTGTATCTCGAAGGCGAACGCTACCATACCTATCGCCTGCTGCGCGGGGTGAAGAATCGCTTCGGCGCGACCCACGAGGTGGGAGTCTTCGAGATGCACGGCGAGGGCCTGCTGGAGGTCACCAACCCCTCGGCCGTCTTCCTGTCCGACCGCGCCGCCGAGGCCACCGGCTCGGCGGTCGTCGTCAGTATGGAAGGCACGCGCCCCTTGCTGGTCGAGGTGCAAGCCCTGGTCACCCCCAGCAACTTTGGTATCCCTCGCTGCACCACCAACGGCATCGAGCATAACCGCCTGCTGATGCTGCTGGCCGTGCTGACAAAAAGGGTCGGCCTGGCGGTCGGCAACCACGATGTCTACGCGAATGTGATCGGCGGGTTCTCTCTGGAAGAGCCGGCCGTTGACCTGGGCGTCGCGGCCGCCATTGCTTCGAGTTACCGCGAGAAGCGCATTGCCCCGGATATGGCTCTGATCGGCGAGGTAGGCCTCTCAGGCGAACTGCGCGCCGTCAATCGCCTGGCTCTGCGCGTGCGCGAGGCCGCGAAGCTGGGCTTCAAACGCTGTATTGTGCCGGCCGCCGGCCGCGGCACACATGTGCGCTCCGAACTGGCAGATGCCGGGCTACCAGCCGATTTCAAGATCATTACCGCAAGCTCCCTTGCAGTGGCCCTGGAGATACTCTCGCATTAGTTGGCTTGCCTCGTCTTGCGAGGCGCCTTCTCTAAGGTGTACAATAGAGGAAATTGCACAGCGTTGCTAAATTTAGATGTAGGGCGTGAAACGTGTTGCATTGTGTTTCACTTGCGATTGGGTTACACTAGAAGGGGGCATTACCAACAGGGTATCGTTACCAGAGACGACTTTTTGCCTCTCAACTAAAACCTGAACTTTTAAGGTGTATTTCTATTGATTCCTGCGTCGAAAGGGTGTATACTCTATATTCGACTAGAGAATTTTTACGGCTTAACGGGCGCGTCTTTTGGTTAGTGCAGCAGGTCAGGCAACATTTTTCCGGTATCATCCTTTTTATTCTTTTTATCATTCCTGTCTCTGCTTGCGCATCTTGCCTCACGTTGCCCCTCATGGGCGTCCCGGTTTACATATCGGCGGGCGCCATCTCGGAGGAAGATGGGATGTCTATCAACACTATAGCTCGCATCATCGGGGCTCTGGTAGCCGGCGTTGCCGCTTTTCTGGCGCTCCAATTCGGTCATTTATTCGCAATCACCCTCGCTATCGAATGGATCATCGGCATCGCGATCGGCTGCGCTCTTATCGCCTTTATCATCACTCCATATATCACGATCGTTCCCTACCGCTGGATGCGCGAACAGATCCGCAGGATTGCGATCAGCGACCTGGTCGCCGGCACCATTGGTCTGACTATCGGTCTCTTCATTTCAGTCCTGGTTGGCATTCCCCTGGCAACGCTGCCGGCGAACCTGGCACATATCCTGCCTGTGGTGGGCGCGATTGTCTTCGGGTACCTGGGGGTCACCGTAGCCGTGGTGCGCAAAAACGATATCGCGCATCTGTTCCAGGCGAGCTTCAACAATCGGCGCAACCGCGAGCGCGAACGCGAGGAGGAGAAGGCGAAAGAGCGCGACGCCGAGGGCAATGCCTCAGGTGTTCAACCGGTGACCCAGATTCTGCTGGACACCAGCGCGATTATCGATGGGCGCATCTCCGATATTAGCCAGACAGGCTTTGTCTCCGGTACCCTGGTTGTCCCGCGCTTCGTCCTCAACGAACTCCAGCGCATCGCCGATTCCGCCGACACCATGCGCCGCAATCGCGGCCGGCGCGGGCTCGATATGCTCAATCGCCTGCAAAAAGATACGAACGTACCCGTTGAGATCGTGGATACCGACTTCGAGAATATCGCGGAGGTCGATAGTAAGCTGGTGAAGATGGCCCGCGTTTTGCATTGCCCGATCATTACGAACGATTTTAACCTCAATCGCGTCGCCGAACTCCAGGGCGTGAAGGTACTCAATATCAACGAACTCGCCAACGCCGTAAAACCTGTGTTGCTCCCCGGTGAAGATATTCACATCAAGATTATGCAGGATGGCAAAGAACTGGGCCAGGGCGTGGGCTATCTGGATGATGGCACGATGATCGTGGTGGAGGGCGGGCGACAATATATGGGCGTGATGGTTGAAGTGACCGTTACCCGCGTCCTGCAAACCGTCGCCGGCCGCATGATCTTTGCGCACCCCAAACAGGGCGGCAGCAATAACTCAGCCTCTCAGACCTCAACCAGGCAGAGACAAAGCTAGCACCATGCAGGAAACATGCGCTGCGATTATCGTTGCCGCTGGCGCCAGCCGCCGCATGCAGGGACGAGATAAGCTCTGGCTCCCTCTGGGTAACCGCGTCACGCTGGCACGCACTATCGATGTGTTTGAGGCCTCTCCGCTGATCCATACGGTTGTCCTTGTGCTCAATGCCGCACGTCTCACAGAGGCCAGGCAACTACATGAACACGAGGGCTGGCGCAAGATCGCGGCCATTGTGGCGGGCGGTGACCGCAGGCAAGATTCGGTCCGCATCGGCCTCGATACACTCGCGGAAGCGGCCCCCACGACACGCTGGGTGATGATTCACGATGGCGCGCGTCCTCTTATCACGCCTGCGATCCTCGACGCCGGTCTCAATGCGGCACAGCAGCACCAGGCCGCCATCGCCGCCGTTCCCGTAAAGGATACTATCAAACAGGTTCAGCACGACCTCGTGTGCGCTACGCTCGATCGCGCGCAACTGTGGATGGTACAGACTCCCCAGGTCTTCGCGTTCTCACTTATCCACCAGGCACATCACTCAGCCGCCGCGCAGGAAGATGTCACCGACGACGCGGCCCTGCTGGAACGCCTGGGCCACCCGGTCGCAGTCTTCCCCGGCGCGTACAGCAATATCAAGATCACGACGCAGGAAGACCTGCTTCTTGCGGAGGCACTCATACAAGGACTGCATACACCATGACTACACGCATTGGTTCCGGCTACGATGTTCACGCCTTCACTCGCGATCGCCCCCTGGTGCTCGGCGGTGTGACGATCCCCTTTGAATATGGCCTCGCAGGTCACTCGGACGCCGATACGGTGATCCACGCCGTTGTCGATGCTCTTCTGGGAGCCGCCGCCCTTGGTGATATTGGAACACATTTCCCCTCACACGATACGCGCTGGAAAGATCAGCCCAGTAGCGTCTTCCTCGACTATACATACACTCTGCTCCAGGAACAGCAATGGCGTATCAGCAACATCGATGCAACTATCGTGGCCGAACGCCCCCGCATGACGCCCCATGTGCAGGCTATGCGCGCCCACCTGGCGGAACACCTGCACCTCTCAATCGAGCAAGTTAGCATAAAAGCGAAGACCACCGATGGTCTCGGCTTCGCTGGCCGCCGCGAAGGCATCGCCTGCTACGCGGTCGCCCTGATTGAACGCTGAACCTTTATGGCCTGGGGTGACATAGCACAGGGTGCGAAGAGCCTTTAAAGCCTTTTTATCTAAAAAACCTCTGCATTTCCTCATATTCTCCCTGTGATTTTAATAGAATCTTAATGCCGCTTCTCTTGTTTTGTCACCCTTTTTCTTTCATAATCTTCTGTGGAGCCAGCGTTTCATTGTTGTTCAGCTACCATCAGAACATACCACCTCAATTGTTACTTTCTTATGTAAATAGGAGCGATAGTAGAGGTCAGGTCATTTCTGCGCTATGTTCCCATGAAGAACTCGTAGAATACTCATAGTTACGTTCCAGTCAAAGTCGCCTGGAAAGGAGATAGCCCCTCACAAGGGCTTATAGAATAGCTACATGATGGCCCCATTTCGGTAGAGTTGTACTGCTGTTTACCTTATCGCGTTTTAAACTGAGCAGTTCAGGATATATACCTTGAACAGGAGATGAATGTGCAGAACAAACGCTTGAAAGTATCTCTCTCTATCCTGGTAGCGCTTGCCGCGGTCCTGGTAAGTCTTTTCGCCGCAGGTTCTGCCTCTGCCAGCGGGCTAGTCGCACACAAACATGCTTCCGGCGGTCTGAGCCCCAGTGTCATAAAAGGGCCTGCTGTAAACGTCACAGGACAAACGCAGAACCTATTCCATCTCTCCAAAACAGCAACCACACGTCAGTTGGCGGCTCACCCTCGCCTGATGCCTCTGCTGGTGTCTCCGAAGCTGGCGCAGGCCAAGAAAGTTGCTGCCCAGAACAAGAACGCGCCGCATGCCGCACCCATTGATGCCGCCGCCGCCGCCAGCGCGGCCAATTCCCCGAAGATCGGCTTTCAGGGTATGGCTGACTCTCCCACCATCTGCCCCTATTTTGGGGGCTGCCAGCCCCCGGATATGGCGCTGGCTACCTCGCCGAAATTTGTCTTCCAGGGCGTCAACACCTCGTTCGCGCTCTATAACACGAGCGGGACACTTGTTGCAGGGCCATTCAACTCGCAGGTCTTTTTCGGCATCCCCAATCCCCCGAATAACTGCGATCCGGCAGGCCCGTTCACAAGCGATCCGCGTGCCTTCTATGATCCCACCACCGGCCTGTTCTGGGCCGCTATGCTCCAGGTGGAAGGCGCTTTAGGTGTCGGGCCCAACTGTCCTTTCCAGTCGGCCTACTGGGTTGCCAACTTTAACCCGAATACGGGCACAATGCATACCTATAGCTTCGACATGACGCTTGGCACCACGAATGTGGCCGACTACACGCAGTTTGGCTTTAACAAGGATAGCGTGGCTCTCACGGCCAATATGTTCAACCAGGCTGGGTCCGCGTATGTCTATGCCGAGACCTTCTTTGCCAATAAGCACAAGATGGAGACAGGCGCGCCCGTCACAGCTAACTTCTTTACGCATTTCGCTGTCGGCTCCGTCCTGTTGGATACGGTTCAGCCGGTCGAGACCATCACGCCGACTAATATGGACCCCGGCGTCGAATACCTGGTGAACACGTTCAACATAAACGGCGACCCCTTCGGCAATGACTGCTTCTCCACAGCCTGCCAGGGTTTCGTCACCTGGGCCTATGATGCCTCGACCAACACCATTAGCGGCAGTCTTGTGCTTCCGCAAATTCCCAACCCGACCTACATTTCGCCGCCCAATGCCGATCAACCTGGCTGCTTCCAGTGCGTTGAGACCATCGATACACGCATCACAGGCACCCCGGTCTACAGCATCGGCTCCGGCAATGGCCTGATCTCGTTCTCGATCGATACCGCCGTCAACAATGGCGTCAGTGTCGTTCCCGGCATTCTCTGGGGCCAGATCCAGCCATCTCTGAGTGGCGGAGCGTTGTTCAATGCCTACCTCTTCCAGGGCAGTTACCTCAACTTCTCTGGTGACCGCGATGCCTCTTTCGGCGCGATGATGCAGGATAAGAACGGCAGACTGGTCATGGTATTCGATACCATGAGCGCCGATCTCAATCCCAGCATTATGGTCACTGAGCGCCTGAAGAACGATCCTTTGAACAACCTGCGGCCACCCAGTTTCCTCATTAAGGGGACTGTAGCCACCTTTAACACGCGCTGGGGCGACTACGAGGCTGCCTCTTACGATGGCTTCAGCACAAATCACATCTGGGTCGCCGCCCAGTATTCCATCGGTGACTGGGCTACCTTCATCGCCAGGGTCTGACGATAACGGTTAGAGCCTCTCTAGCATGCCCAACACCAACGCCGTCCTGTCATGGGACGACGTTGGTGTTATAGGAGAGAATACCGGTCATCTTTCAAGCCGTGTTCCGCCAGTTATCTGCATACGCCACATGGCTCTCATCTCTCCTCTGACTGGATGCAAAGCGCGCCAGCCTGAAGCGCTCGGTTGATACGCTGGGTTCTGTGCCGCATACCATGCTGCTCAATAGCTCGCCCAGTAACAGCCCAAACTTGAAACCATGTCCGGAAAGTCCTGTAGCGAAGACGACTCTTGCATCGTGCGGCAGGGTATCAATGATGAAATTTTCGTCAGGC
>JALYVR010000083.1 GCA_030853145.1 Chloroflexota bacterium
GTATCACTACCAATCAACACGGGTGTTCTTTCGTTGGTTTCTTTCTTCATGTCTTCTCAAGAGACCTCCTCTCACAAACACGCCCGCCCTTCCCCCAATTATTGAGAGGATACCATCTGTGCAACATAATTGAACCAGTCTGGATTGAGCATGTATCTTTTAGTGATAGCTTGTACGCTTTCGCGCAATGGATTGAGTGTTTGTTGAAATGTGTCTGCTTCAAGCCAGAAAACATCGATATCATTTGTGCTACGAGGTGCGTTTGCCAGGAGGAGCATATAAGCTCGGCTAGTGCTGCCCGCGTTGCTGTCTGAGGGCATAATTGTAGCAACGAGAGCAACATAAAACCGCCTGTGAAGTCCTTTCACAGGCGGTTCCAGTGGTGGAGATGGGGGAGGGTCGAACTCCCCGTCCAAACAAACCTATCGGAGGATGTACTACAAGCGTAGTCGATGTTTTTTTCTTATACGTTCTGGCCTCCCATCGACAGGATGCCTTCGCGTCGGCCCTCTGGTCTTAAATGGCGGTTAGAAGACAGTCCCCGTCATAGCACCCTATGTTTTCGACGCCTGATCCTGGTCCCATAGGAGAAAACCAGGGAGACGACGCTCTGTCAGGTGTTAGGCTGCGAGAGCGTAAGAATAGCTTGGCTGTTTGGCAGCTATTTTTTTGTCGGTTGTTTAACGAGAGTGCATACCGACACCTCGGCTTGCAATCCTTCAATCCGTTCGCCTGTCGAAACCCGACATCCCCGGATGAAGACGCACCCGGCCATCAGGAATAATCCTTGCACCGATGCCCTTACATCATAGCATATACTCCCACAAATGGCAAGCTTTTTTGGTTGCCATTCCTGCTCGCATAGGGTCAACATTATTGCAGGCTATTGCAGGCGCTCAATAAATCGTTGCAGGTGTACAATGAAGCGCTCGTGTGTGCCCTCGCCTATCTGCTTCTGCTCGTCGTGGGCTGCGACCTTGAAGACCAGGCGGCGGCCATCGATCTCGATCAGCTCGGCGGTGGCGCGTACTTGCTGGCCGAGGGGCGTGGCGCCCAGGTGGCGCACGTTAACAAGCGTGCCTACTGTCACATAGCCCTCATCCAGGCTCTCGGCTACCGCTCCCCAGGCGGCGTTCTCCATCAGCGCGATCATCATGGGCGTGCCGAAGACCTCGACACCGCCCGCGCCCACTGCGGCGGCGGTGTTTTCGTGGACGACTCTCGTCTTGGCTTCTCCCGTCATGCCAGGTGTCAGTGCCATTGTCAATCTCTATCCTTTCCTTCAGTACTGGGATTAAAGAAAATATACAACAAAACTCTCGCTTATGGCGGCTACCTGCCCGTTTCCATGCTATACTAAACTGACAATCAACACCGTGGAACCGCATTCATGCAGGGGCGCCACTGGCCTGCGCCCGGTGATTTCTGGCCTGCGCTCCCTTGCGGGGACCATGGTCCAGGTTGGATTTGGAGGATTTGCATACGCTTATGGACACACATATTCAACGGGTAGCGCATCGCGGTGGCGCCGCGCTTGCTCCCGAAAACACGCTGGCCGCCTTTCGCCATGCGCTCTCTCTCCCTGTTGATGCCATTGAACTTGATGTGCAGATGAGCCGCGATGGACAGGGAATAGTATTTCATGATAACACTGTCGAAAAGCGCACCGATGGCCAGGGGAATATCCTCGATCTTGATTTTGCCTATCTGCGCAGTTTGAATGCCGCCGCGCACTTCCCTGGCGGCTGGCCCGAACCGTTACAGATCCCAACTTTGCGCGAAGTCCTTGATCTCGCCAGGGGACACGTCCAGGTCTATATCGAAATCAAGTCGAGCAAACGCGATGAGGTTCATGGGCGGTATCCTGGTATTGCGCAGGCTGTCGTGAACGAGGTGCGTGCCGCTGGCATGCTCAACCAGGTGCTGATTATCTCGTTTGACTGGCTGATCCTGCCGCATGTCAAGGCGTTGGAGCCTGCCCTGCCCCTGGGCGCGCTCGTCTCTGAGGATACCTGGGACCCCCGCGCGGAACGCGCCATGGATAGCCTGGTTGAGCAGGCTGTCGATCTGGGCTGCACCTGGATTAATATGGATTGCTACCTCTTCACCGAAGATACGCCTGCTGTCATGCATGCGCGGGGCCTCAAGCTGGGCCTCTGGACAGTGGATTCCAAGGCTGAACTACTGCGTTTCGCGAGCGCCGGCGTTGACTCTCTTACGACGAACCGTCCGGACCTCTTCACGGTGCTTCACCTGTAAACGCAATACATATCCCAGCAGTACCAGTACCTGCCCTTTTCCACTTATTATTCGTTGTATAAGACGTAGAGAGCCTGGCAGGGTAGGGTGGTCTGGTTCGCACAGGACTATGGCATGCTATGGCCCCTACACACAGGTAATATGTTATAATAAGCGGCAATTAAAAAGTAAGCGATGGCGTCATCTCAGGCTTTCAATGGAGATCAGCACGTATGCAACAAGTGGAAATGTCATCAGTAGCAGTCGATCCCGAAACGTTACACCTGGAGCCTTCACAACAGGGCATTGCTATCTCGGTCGTGGTCCCTGTCATGAATGAGCAGCAGAGTGTCCAACCTCTGTATGAAAAACTTTCCGCGCAACTCGATAAACTTGGGAAGCGCTATGAGGTGATCTTTGTTGATGATGGCAGCACAGATAGCACATTTTTGACCGTGAAGGCGCTGCATGATGAGCATCCCGATGTGGTGCGCGTGATTCGCTTCCGGCGGAACTTTGGCAAGACGCCCGCGCTGGTCGCCGGTTTTAGTCGCTGCCGGGGCGAGATCATTTTTACGATGGATGGTGATTTACAGGATGATCCCGAGGAGATCCCCAACTTCCTGCTGAAGTTAGATGAGGGCTATGATCTGGTCTCTGGCTGGAAGTATCCGCGCCTCGATCCGCTCTCGAAGACGTTCCCGTCGCGTATCTTCAATGGTCTGGTCAGCACTATGACAGGCGTGCATCTGCATGACATCAACAATGGCTTCAAGGCGTATCGACGGGATGTGATTGAGGATACGCACTTCAAGCTTTACGGAGATTTCCATCGCTTTGTGCCCGTCATGGCTCACTGGCGCGGCTTCCGCGTGACAGAGATCAAAGTGCGGCACTACCCGCGCAAGTTCGGCGTCTCGAAGTTTGGGGCGCGGCGCTTCGCGCGCGGCCTGATCGACCTGCTCAATGTGCTCTTCCTGACAACATTCCTGCGCACCCCTTTGCGCCTTTTTGGTCCCATGGGCTTCTGGACGTTCTTTGTGGGCGTGCTGGTGGATGGTTGGGTGGTGGTAAAAAGTCGTTTCATTGATAACGTCCCGATCCATAATCAACCGATGCTCTTTGTCGGCATCCTGTTGATGTTCTTTGGCGTCCAATTTATTCTGGTTGGCCTGCAATGTGAAATGATTCGGCACTATGCTTTCCAACGTGGCGAAGAGTATAGTATCAGACAGGAACTCGATTGATGCGCGCGGCGGTTCGTATCCTGAAAAAGATTGGCAAGCCTCTCTTACGCATCGGCTTGCCGATTGCTATTATAGCCTTCTTCGTGCTCCAGGTAAAAAATGACTGGAATGTGTTAACGGCGCACTCTTTCCAGTGGAATCCCTGGCTGCTGGCGCTGGCTTTTTTAGGTTTTGTGCTGCAAGAGCTGTCGTTCGGCCTGATCTGGCAAGCGGTTCTGGCGCGTCTGGGTATCCGCCTGAACCTGCGTACCTGCCTGCGTATCTACCTGGCGTCGGAATTTGTACGCTACATCCCAGGCAATGTCTGGCATGTGCTAACACGCATCCTCTGGATTGGAAAGTACGGCGTTTCGCGACCCATCGCTTTTGCTAGCATGACTATTGAGTTGATTACGAAGCTGGCGTCCGGCGGACTGATCTTCGCGCTGAGCCTGCTCTTCTGGCCTGATCTTGGTAGCCTGGGCGGAACGTCTCGTGGGCCGCTCTTCGTGGCGCTTGGCGTGACGGTGATGCTGGCTGTCCTTGTGGGCTTACACCCGCGTGTTCTCGGTGGCATGCTCAACTTTGCCCTGCGCATCTTGAAGCGTGATCCCGTGGTGCTGGCGCTACGCTATCGCGATATTTTGTTTGTGACGCTCGCCTGGTGCGTGAGCTGGCTGCTCGCGGGCACGGCGTTCTATGTGCTGGTGCTGGCCCTCTTGCCCGCTACCCCATTGGCGGCGTTACCTATCTGCATTGGTATCTATGCGTTGGCATGGGATATTGGCTTTCTGGCTTTCATTACGCCCGGCGGTCTGGGGTTCCGCGAGGGGACGATTGCCGGCCTTTTCGCGCTCTCCCTGGCTTTTTTGCCGGCAGGTTTCGGCCTGATTATTGCGTTCCTTTCGCGCCTGGTTTCCACGCTTGCCGAACTGCTGTGCGTAACTATTGCTTACGTGAGCGGAGGGCGCCAGATGCGTGAGGTACAGCAGGCGCAAAAATCTCGCGCGTCGCTGCCTGAAAACACCATGCGAGAAGATGCTGCTGTCCGTGTCCCAGACGTGGGGACACATAATGCCTCTATGAAGGAGGTCTCGTGAGGATGAATCTAACCTTGCGTAAACGCCTCGCTATATGGTGGAATCGCCTCTACCTGTATCCCACGCCTGAGTCTCTACCCCGGACGCGCTCGTTCTGGATAGCAACAGGACTGGTGGCCCTCTTTGCCCTGCTTTTTTCGGCTTTTTTTATTGTGTATCTCACTGCGCGCCACGATGCATACCTGACAAACGCCGAAGACCTGGGGATTATGGACCAGGCGATCTGGAATACCCTGCACGGCCATGTGCTCCACCAGACAATCTGTAATTCGGTGGGTGATACCAATTGCTATGATACCGCCGGGATCTCACGCTTTGCCATTCATTTTGAGCCGCTGCTTTTCCTGATATCATTATTCTATGCCATCGCGCCCAATCCCAAAACCTTGCTGGTCATTCAGACGTTGGTGATCGCGAGCGGCGCCTTTCCCGCTTTCTGGCTGGCGCGCCTGCGCCTGCGTAACGACTGGGTGGCGGTGGGTATCGCGTTGCTGTATTTGCTCTATCCTATGCAGCAGCTCGCCGTGGTCAGCGATTTCCATGCTGTCACCTTGACGGCGGCGCTCCTGCTCTTCATGCTGTATTTTATGTACACGAGGCGCACCGCCTGGCTCATCGTGTTTGCCATTCTGTCTATGGCGTGTAAAGAGGAGATTCCCATCGTTGTGGCCTTCTACGGTCTCTGGTCGATGCTGTTCCAGCGTCGCTGGCGTAGCGGTCTGACACTGGTCCTCCTGGGCATCGGCTGGACAGGCCTGGCGCTCTACATAGCGCACCTGTATAGTCCTACAGGGAGTTCGCTCCTCTCCTCGCGTTATGTCTACCTGGGTTCGGGTCCGGTGCCGCTGGTCATCGCGCGTGAGGTCTTGCTGCATCCCATTGATTTCCTGAAGAACCACGTCCTGGACCATAACCACCTGTTCTATCTTCGCCAGTTGATCGCGCCTGCCGGGTATCTGCCGCTGTTCGCTCCCTGGGCGCTGCTCCTGGTACTGCCTACGCTCCTCTTGAACCTGCTCAGTTCGGATCACAATATGTATAGCGGGCTTTATCAATATAATGCCGAGATGGTGCCAGCTCTGATCTTCGCAACTATTGAGGCTGTGGTCGTGATCATATGGCTGGTCCGTTGGGCGCTGGTCAATTTGTATGGCGTGAAGCCGGAGGGTCCTGCCAGCAGTGTGAGTACATCTCCCGCTGGTATACACGCGTCTCGCCCCGTCCGCGCTCGTTCCATTACATACTGGACGCAGTTGGGCCTGCTTGTGGTCCTGCTGGGGTATGTCGTGCTGTCTGTTGCCCGCGCTGATGATGCGCGTGGTATCATGCCATATACGCAGGGTTTCCAGTGGCCGCAGACAAGCGCGCATACCGGCCTGGCCCAACGGTTCGTGGATATGATACCGGAAGCCGCGTCGGTCTCGGCCCAATCTAGCCTGGTGCCGCACATCAGTCACCGACTCAACGTCTATCTTTTCCCTTATGGCGATGATCGCGCTGATTATATCTTTTTGGATGTCACCAGTGATCTCTATCCTTTGTTTCCCTTCTCATATAAGACGGAGGTAAATAAGATCCTGCTAGAGGGCACCTATGGTGTGGCGGTGGCCCAGGATGGCTATCTGCTGCTGAAACACGGGCTAACCGCTTCCGGCCTCTCGTCCTACTCGCCAGCGCAGGCCGGGGAGTATGCCTTGCCCAATTTGCCTGCTAGCTTCTGCTCGTTCATGCAGGCGAGTTCGCAAGAGGTAGTCCATCCGCTGCAGGCAACCTTTTCCAGCCACGATGCGACGCCTTCCGCTCTCGATCTCGTAGGCTATGATGCTGTGGCTCCCAGTAGTATGGATGCAAGCGGCGGCTATGTGCAGGTCACAACCTACTGGCGGGTGAGAACGCCCACCCCACCGTCATTGGAGGAGGTATTGCTGGTCACGGATAGTAGTGGACGGGAGCACTTTATCGGCAGCGATTCTGTTGGGATGGCCTGGTGTCCCACGAATACATGGCAGCCGGGGGGGATCTTCCGTATCAAGAGCACCGTGTATAAAGTGGCTCACCTCCCAATTGGGCTAGTCCATGTGTCCGTTGCTCTTGTGCCTCTCATGGTACCATACAGTACAATAATGAACGTGCAAGATCGACTGACGTTGCATATTGTGAGGGCGCCTGGTAATGTGACTACTACCCAGGCAACAAACGCGCTCCAGTTAATCCCGATAACTGTTGTTCGCTAGTGTCCTATAGCGGCGCCGAGGGGCGCGTGTAGAAAGGGGTTGCGGTGATGGGAGTTTTTCTTGGTCAGCTTCCGCCAGCGGAACTTGCTCGTTTGAAAGCTGAATTGGCGGAGACCTTGATCGCTAACTTCTGCTACCCACGATTTTATGACTATCGTACTCAGGCGCTGCGCATGCGTCCTGTTGATCGCTCGAAGCGGCAGGAGGTCTGGCTCTACCTGAGCTCGGTCGATTTCATGACCTGGAACCGCATAGAGCTGATGTCGCCTGATCTGCAAAGTCAGATTGAGCGCCTGTTCATTCACTTTGTGCAGCGCAACCGGGCCTTTTTTGGCGAGCAGGGGCGCAAGCGCATGGCTGATGTCCGCATGCTCATCTCGACCTCTGCTTCTACTGTCGCTGACGGCCTCCGCAATCACCTGGCAGGCCAGAATACGAAGAAATCGCTCTTTGGGAGCCCTCGCCCTGTACCCTCGTGGTCGACCACGAATGCTACCGGACGAGCCGAACCTGGCTGGGAACAGATCGCCCAGATGACTATGCAATTGCAACAGTCTCTACAAGAGGCGCGCGGCGAAATCCAGCCAGGCTCTGCGAGCGATAGCTGGATGGCGGCAGGACCAGGACAGCGTACAGCGACGCCTGCGTTACCCACACCTGCGCGCCCGGTCAGCAAGCCTATGCCGCGAGTGGATGGCCGCAGTACACCGGGAACCCCGGCTACCGGCCCACGCGTCCCTATAACTACTTCTCCACCCTGGGCGCCCGCGGCTTCAGCCGCGCCGGGTGCGCGTAATGCAGAGCTGGGAACACCTGCCCCGGCCGACATACCCGCGGCTTCGGTCTCTCCGGCGGTTGTGAATGGCAAACCTGGTTCCAGCAGAGTGGCAGAATTGCAGCCTTCTCCAGCGGCGCGCGTTGCGGTCCCCGATCAGGCGCGCATCGCTGCTCCCCCGGTTTCTATATCTGCACGCGTCCCGGTCGTGACATCCCCCGCGCTCTTAGGAGGCGCTGCTACGCAATCAGAAAATGAGGGGATCACCGTCAGTAACGAAGATATCACTATTTTTGAGGAGATGCGTCATCAGTTGATTGTCTGGCTGCGGATTGAGGCTGTACGCCTGGGACTGGATATTTCAGGACAAAGCCCTTCGCAATTGCTCGAACTCTTACGCCAGCAGGATGGCTTCGATCAGACGCGCTTGCAAGTGGTCTCCACCTTGTTCAATCTTGTGACCCAGGTCGTGAAGAACGGTAAAGCCAGCCTCTTCGATTACAAGCAAGGGCTTATGTTCCATTTGATGCATACCCGCCGCTTATAACGTGTAGCGCCCGTCCTCTCAGCACCAGGGCGGGCGTGGCTGGTCAGACATGTACGGGCGCTCTCTTGCGGGCGCCCTGTTTTCCTGCCGCCATCTGCCCCCCTTTGTCGTCTCAATGCATAGGCAAGCAGCCGTCCCAATGGTCACGCTCCCAGTCCCTGTCACCGCTGTCTTACATGTCCGTCTATGAGGCCAACCACGCGCTACAAACAAGTCCGCCTGCCTTGTATCAGCCTACATAGCCCTTGCCTTTCCTATGCGCCAGTCACCGTAAAAATTTTATTAAGAATCTCGCAAAGACCAGAAATTACTATCACAGCTTCTTCCAGTATCCTCTTATCTATGATATAACTCAGGTATCGCTATATTAAATACATGGCTATGTTCTATATGGCTGTCCAAAATCAACTTGACTTTCGAGTCCTCTCGTTAGGCGTACTACATCTATAGCGAGCATCAAGAGGGGGACCGCGCGCATGACAAAAGGTCGGGATACGATGGCTGGAAGCTTGGGGGAGATATTGGAAATGTTTCGTGTGAGACGGCAGAGCGGGCTATTGAGTATTGAGCACCCGCGCAATGGCTGGTTTGAAGAAGGGGAGGTATATGTTCATATGGGTCAACCTATCTACGCGTATTCGGGCCAGGCGCCGGCTCAGGAGGCGCTCAGCAGAATGCTCAGTTGGCGCCAGATACGCTTCGCTTTCCTGGTGGACATTCCTCGTCCCACGCCTAATCTCCCTATCACGGGTGCCTTACATGCCGTCGACGCTAACTCCGCCTTCGCTGCATTGGCCCCCGCGAACTATACGCAGGTACATACCGATGCTCTGGACTTGGGTAGCGTGACCGCTGAGGTAAGTGGCTATCTCGGAGTGTCCACTGAAGACCATAGCTATAGACCGGGCCTGGAATGGATTACGCCGCAACGTGTAAGCGCGGATCGTGATGTCTTATCCTTGCCGCTTACGCGCCGTCAGCGTTCGATCTATTTATTGGTCGATGGCAATCGCACCATCTCCGATCTCGCTCGTTGTATCGGGAAGAGCGTGCAGGAAGTGGAACGCCTCCTGCTTGAACTTCAGAGGCAGGGTCTGTTGAAGATCTAACTGCCCGTTATGCCGCCGTCGTAATTGTCTGCAATAGCTCTTCGAGTTGCTCAAACCAGTTCGGCCCAAATAGCCGCCGTGGGATGCGAATGACGCCTTGCTGGACGTGGGCTTCGTTACGGAAACGCCGGTAGAGCGCGATCCGGTTAGGCACGATGCTGCGTTTCACGGTCAGCACGAACTCGTTGTTCTTCAAAGAGATGGCCTCGAAGCCCAGGTTCGCCGCCTCCGTCTTGAGGCGTAGCAGCGCCAGCAGGTTTTGTACAGGCAGCGGTGGCGTGCCAAAGCGGTCGTTCAATTCGGCTGTCATCGCCTCGACAGCTTGAGGCGTGTGCAGGCTCGCCAGGCGCTGGTAGAAATTGACTTTGAGCGTCCGGTCGCCGATATACTCGTCGGGCAGGTAGGCATCCAGTGGGAGATCGACCGACACGTTCGGCGTGCTCGCCTCGGCCTGTTTCCCCTGTAGCTCCTGCACTGCTTCGGCCAGCAGCTTGCAGTAGAGATCGAAACCAACGGTATTCATGAAGCCTGACTGCTCGGCTCCCAGGAGATTGCCCGCCCCGCGCAGTTCCAGGTCCTTCATGGCGATACGGAAGCCAGCTCCCAGCTCGGTGGCCTCAAAAATCGCCCGCAGGCGCTTCTCCTGGATGGGGGTGAGTTTTGCGCCTTTGTTGTAGAGGAAATACGCGTAGGCCTGCTGCGGCGAGCGGCCAACGCGCCCGCGCAACTGGTAGAGTTGCGCCAGCCCAAAGAACGCCGCGTTATTCACAATGATGGTGTTCGCGTTGGAGATATCCAGGCCGTTCTCAATGATGGTCGTGGAGATCAGCACGTCGTATTCACCATTGGAGAAATCCATCATCACGCGCTCCAACTGTGCCTCGGCCATCTGCCCGTGGCCGACGGCGATGCGCGCCTCCGGAATGAGGCGCTGGAGTTTCTGGGCGATGACCTGAATCCCCATGACGCGATTGTGGACGAAGAAGACCTGCCCGCCGCGATCGATCTCGCGCAGGATCACCTCGCGGATCAGGTGTTCATCATACTCGCGAATGGCCGTGCGAATGGGCAGGCGCTCTTGTGGCGGGGTCTCGATCACGCTCATATCGCGTAGATTGACGAGCGACATGTGCAGCGTGCGCGGGATAGGTGTGGCGGTCATCGTCAGCACATCGACCTCGGTGCGCATCTGCTTTAGCCGCTCCTTGTGGCTGACGCCGAAGCGCTGCTCCTCGTCGATGATGAGCAGGCCCAGGTTGAGGAAGACTACGTCTTTCTGCAGCAGGCGATGGGTGCCGATGATAACATCTACCTTACCAAAGGCCAGGTCTTCCAGCACCTGTTTCTGCTCTTTCTCCGATCGGAAGCGGCTGAGCAGTTCAACGCGCACGGGGTACGGCTTGAGCCGCTCGCTAAAGGTGTTGAAATGCTGCAGCGCCAGCACGGTCGTTGGAACGAGAATGGCCACCTGCCGCTGGTCGAGCACGGCCTTGAAGGCGGCGCGCAGGGCTACCTCGGTCTTGCCATAGCCGACATCCCCGCATACCAGTCGGTCCATCGGCCGCGAGCGCTCCATGTCGGCCTTGACCTCGTCGATGGCGTTGGCCTGGTCCGGCGTCTCCTCATAGGCAAAGCCATCCTCCAGTTCCTGCAACCAGGGCTGCTCTGAGTCGGGCGGGAAGGCGTGCCCTTTGGCCGCCTCGCGCGCGCTGTAGAGACGCAGCAGCTCGCGCGCGATATCCTGTACATTCTCTTTGACCTTGGCCTTGGCCCGTGTCCATTCGGTTGTGCCCAGTTTGCTGAGCGCGGGCACCGCATCGCCCATGCCAATATAGCGGGTCACGCGGTCAAGCTGGTCGGTCGGAATATACAACTTGTCGGTGCCAGAGTAGCGGATGAGCAGGTATTCGCGCTCGACGCCGGTCATATGCAGCTTGGCCAACCCCTCAAAACGCCCAATGCCATGCTCCTGGTGGACCACGTAGTCGCCTGGATTAACCTCCGCCAGGAAGGAGGAAGGGGTCATGGGTTTGCGTCGCTGGCTGGCGCGGCGTTTTGACCAGCCGAAGATCTCGGTATCGGTGTAGACCTGGAGCGCCAGGCCCCGCGACTGCCAGCCCTCTGTCAACTGACCCTGGAGCAGCGTGAGCGTCCCTGGCTCTGGTACTGTCTTGATACTGGTGCCAGGGCTGACATACATGGCGGCCTGGTGCAGGATGGACTCGTCACTCAGAACCTCGGCCAGCCGCCGCGCCTGGGTGGTAACAATGACCACACGGTCGCGGTTGTCAAGCGCCTTCCGGCAATCGAGGGCGAAGGCGCGTAGCCGCCCACCATAGGAATTGGCGCTGCCGAAGGCGGGCACGAGGTGTTCGACTACGCCCGGCCGGTCCGTGTCAAATTCGCCTTCCGGTGCCGAGAGCATGCCGGCGAAGTGGAGCTGGTGACGTTGCTGGAGTTGTAACTCGATCTGGTCCCATGTGACGTTTCCAGGGCGCAGGTGGGCCGGGTTCTCGTGGTCGCTCTGCAGACGCGCCTTGAGCTCCTCTGCCTGCGCGTCGAGTTCGGCTATGCGATTGTGGATGCTCTCCGGGTTGTCCACGATGACGAGTCCGCCGGGCGCCAGGTAGTCAAGCGTGGTAGCTAACGCGTGCAGGTAGGGCAGGTAAAAGACGATATCCTCAAATGAGCGGCCCTGGCGCAGCAGATCCAGGTCGCTCTTCCAGCGCTCTTCGGCGTCACTGTGCAGTATCCGGCTATCGAGTTGCTCCAATTTCGCCACCGCCTGTGGACCGTGCTGGGGCAGGG
>JALYVR010000084.1 GCA_030853145.1 Chloroflexota bacterium
GTCCTGGTGGTTACAGGGACGGCGAGGCAAGCCTCGCGCTACGAGATGGGCGCACCTCCCTTGCAAGGGCCATGCCCCACTCAGAAAACAACACTAGAGGATAAATACGATGCCAAGACCCATCTACGTGATTGGACATAAAAATTCTGATCTTGACTCGGTAGCCTCGGCCTATGCCTACGCCCGGTTACTGCAAATACAAGGAGACGAGGCCATCGCCGCCCGTAACGGCGAACTGAAGCCGGAGGTGCGCTTCGTGCTTGAGCGCTTCCAGGTTGAGCCTCCGGAGGCCCTGGACGATGTCTATCTCCAGGTGCGCGACGTGATGCGGCGCGGCGTCATCTGTGCCGAGGTCGAGCAGCCGTTGCTGGAGGCGGGCCAATTGCTGCAGGAGCATAATCGCCGATCCATGCCCGTCATCGATGCCGACAACAAGGTGCATGGCATTATCGCCACCGAGGATTTCGCCAAGCTCTTCTTCAATGACCTGAATCCGCAGTCCGTCAACCGCATTCCTTTGCACCGGGACAACCTGGTACGTGTGCTGCGCGGCCGCGTGCTGGTCGAGGGACGACGCAAGCTGGGCAACCGCGTGCTGGTGGCGGCCATGGAGGCCGAGACCATGGCCGATTATGTCGAACAGGGCTGCCTGGTCGTGCTGGGTGACCGCGAGGATGCGCAACTCAAGGCCATCGAAAGTGGCGCAGCGGCACTGGTCGTTACCGGCGATCTGCTGGTCTCCGAGCGCACCCTGACAATGGCGCGCAAACACGGCGTAATGGTGATCAGCACCGCGCACCACACATTTACCGCCGTGCGCCTGATTAACCTGAGCATCAGCACGCAGCATATCATGAACCGCGACTTTGACGCCTGCCACCCGGAGGACCTGATGAGCGAGGTCCAGGCGACGCTGGCCCGGCGACGCTCCATGCCGGTTCTGGACGCCGAGGGCCGGTTGGTCAGCTACCTGTCGCGTACCGACCTGCTCAACGCGCGCCCTAAGCGGGTGGTGCTGGTTGATCACAACGAACAATCGCAGGCGGTGAGCGGGATCGACGAAGCCGACCTGCTGGGCATCATCGACCATCACCGCATCGCCGACGTGCATACGAACAAGCCCATCATGTTCCGCGCCGACCCGGTGGGCTGTACCGGCACAATCATCGCGGGCCTGTACCACGAGGCCAGCATCCCTATCCCTCGTGAAGCGGCGGGATTGCTGCTGGCCGGCCTGGTCTATGACACCCTGATCTTGCGCTCTCCCACCGCTACCGCGCGTGACGAGCGGACCGCCGCGGAGCTGGCGGAGATCGCAGGGGAAGATATCGAGCAATTCGGGCAGGAGATCTTCGCGGCGGCGGCCGTAGACCTCAATACGCGCACGCCAGAAGAGCTGCTCACGGCCGACTTCAAGGAGTTCACCGTTGGCGATACCAGATTCGCTATCGGCACCGTCGAGACCGCCAGCCCCACGACCATCGAGAAGCGCTCAGAGGAGCTACTGGCAACGATGCGACAGCTTGTCCAGAAACGCGGGTACAGCGTCTTCCTATTTATGATCGTGGATATCATCAATATGCGCTGTCACCTCCTGATACAGGGGGGAGAGCACGCGGTCGCCGAGGTACTGGGCACCACGCTGGAGGCGGATGGCCATTCGCTGGTCGTCGAGGATCTGGTCTCGCGCAAGAAACAACTGGTGCCGCTCCTGGGACGAATACAGTCCGCCCTGCGGGGAAGAGTAGGCAGTCTCTAACGCCTATCTCATCAGCAACGGCGAATGCGGAACCAGGACGGGTATTTCCTTGACGAAATCGTTATCACTCTACTTGTCAGAGAACAAACACTATGCTACACTAGAGGGGCACTCAAGCGCTTTTTGAGCAGAAACCAGGTGACCGGCGATGGCGAGGCTATGCGCGGCACCACGCTTTCATTTTCACAGAACTGATGTAATTCAGCGGTCACTGTTGACCGGCTCATTCTCACTTGTCCTAAGGAGGGCATTTTTTACTGTGGATATGCGTTACTATATTTTGGTCCCTTTCATCGTAGGGCTCCTGGCGGTGGCTTTCGCAGGCTGGCTCGCGGCCTACGTGCTACGCCGGGACACCGGCACGCCGGCCATGCAGAAGGTAGCGAATGCCATCTATGAAGGCGCTATGGCCTTCCTCAACCGGCAGTATCGCACCATCGGCTCTCTGGCGCTGGTGGCGGCCATCGTCGTCGGGGGAGTTCTGTTCCTGCTCGGTCAGGGCGATCAGGCCGCTAAACTGAACCTGGCCTGGCATACATCCCTGGCCTTCTTAGTCGGCGCATTCTGCTCCGGCCTCTCCGGCTACATCGGCATGTACGTCGCGGTGAAATCCAACAGCCGCACCGCCAGCGCCGCCACTCGCAGCCTGGGTGAGGCGTTGATGGTTTCTCTGCGCGGTGGCGCGGTCTCAGGCTTCCTGGTTGTGGCGCTCTCCCTGCTGGGCGTCTCAACCGTCTTCTGGGCTTACGGCGGCCTGACAAGCCCGGAACTGGCCCCGTCCCTTATCGTCGGCTTCGGCTTCGGCGCTAGCTTCGTGGCCCTATTCGCACAGCTTGGCGGTGGTATCTATACAAAGGCCGCAGACGTGGGCGCCGACTTGGTGGGCAAGGTTGAAGCTAACATCCCCGAAGATGATCCGCGCAACCCGGCCGTGATCGCCGACCTCGTGGGAGACAACGTCGGCGACTGCGCGGGCCGTGGCGCCGACCTTTTCGAGTCTACGGCGGCCGAGAACATCGGCGCCATGATCCTGGGCGTCGCGCTCTACCTGGGAACGCATAACATCGGCTGGATCCTCTTCCCGCTGGTTGTGCGCGCCTTTGGTCTGATCGCCTCCATGATCGGCCTGCTCTGGATTCGCCCCTCTATAGTGACCGAGCCTGATAAAGCCGCCGGTCGCGACCCCGGCGAGATCGCCATGAAGCAGCTCAACAATGGCTACTTCATCACCTGTGGTCTCTCCGTAATAGGTGTCTTCCTGGGAAGTTTCTTGCTCCTAAATGATTCACACGTTACCAGCAATTACGGAATTCCGGCCTGGGCATGGTTCGGCTTCGCCGGTTGCGTGGGCATTGTGTTGAGTATCGCGTTCGTGTACATCACCCAGTACTACACCGCCGGTACCTGGCGTCCGGTGCGCGAAATCGCGGCCGCCACCTTGACTGGCCCGGCAACCACCATCATTACGGGTGTCGCCGTCGGCCTGGAGTGCGTTGCGCTACCGGTGCTGGCGATCTGTGCCGCGCTGGCGCTCTCGTTCTTCCTAGGCAGCCAGGTCAATATCCCACTGGTCAACAACCCCGGTGTCGTCAACGTTGGTGGTATCTTCGGTACCGCGGTTGCCACCATGGGTATGCTGATGAGCTGCGCGTACATCCTGGCCATGGACACCTTCGGTCCGATCACCGACAATGCCGGTGGCATCACCGAGATGGGTGGCGAGGCCGAGTCCGTGCGCGACATCACCGACGCGCTGGATGGCGTGGGCAACACCACCAAGGCACTGACCAAGGGCTATGGTATCGGTTCCGCCGCGCTGGCCGCCTTCCTGCTCTTCAGCGCCTACCTGGACGTGCTCTACTCCTTCAAGCACGACAAGGCCGTCTACACCGTAGACCTGGCCAATATCTCGGTCTTTATCGCAGCCCTCCTCGGTCTGACGCTGATCTTCTTCTTCAGCGCCCTGGCGATCCGCGCCGTTGGCGCCGCCGCCAAGCGCATGATCGAAGAGGTACGCCGCCAGTTCCGCGAGAATCCAAAAATCATGGCGGAGAACCCCGCCGACCGCGTTGATCCCGACTACGCTCGCTGTGTAGATATCAGCACACGCGGCGCGCTGCGCGCCATGATCCTGCCCGGCGTCGTGGCAGTATTCACCCCCATCGCCGTCGGCGTTATCCTTGGCCCGCAAGCCGAGGCTGGCATGCTGATGGTCGGAACCATGGGCGGTATCGTCATGGCGCTCTTCCTCAATAACGGCGGCGGCGCCTGGGACAATGCCAAGAAGTACATCGAGGCCGGCTACCTGCGCGTGAATGCTCAGGGCGAGATGGTGGATCGTCTCGACCTCACCGGAACCGTCCTCGGCAAGAAGAGCGAGCCGCACAAGGCCAGCGTCGTCGGCGATACCGTCGGCGACCCATTCAAGGATACCGCCGGCCCGTCGCTGCACGTTCTGATCAAGCTGCTCAGCACGATCACCCTGGTGCTTGCCCCCCTGTATGTGGCACTGCACCCGTAAGATCGTATATAGCTTCTACATGAAAAAGGTCTGGCTCGTGATGCGAGCCAGACCCTTTTTTCTACATTGCGAGATTGCAGGGGAGCGCAGGCGGTCAGGGCGCCCCTACACGAAATCCTTTGGCCAGGCACGTTCGCTCACGCAGGGACCCGATAACCGGCGGCCTGCCTTCCCGCGTAGGGATGCGGCCGTCTCGCCCGTTCTATGGAGCTTGACAGAGCACTACGATGAATGTGTTGGCATAGGGGTGCTCCTATTGTAAATAGATATCCCCTATGCTATAATTAGCTGCTTAGAAGCTGTATAATAGTTTATTGACATAAATGACGTTATTGTCAATAAATATCTATGTGGAGGAATCGGGTGGTATACAGACCTATAATATCCAGGTGTAGAACGTGTCTGATCAGTATTGTCCTCTGTATATTGTGCGCTGGATGCATGCCCAACAACGGAGATGTTCCAGCCTCCTGCCAGAGCAACTGTGCTCCGGGAGCGGGGGTGAGCGGAGTCAGTGTCTTCGTTGAGCCAGAGGCCGGAGTTCAACCTGTTGTCAGCGCCATTGATGCGGCACAGGCCTCGGTGTGGGTTGAAATGTACCTGCTGACCAATCGCAGTATTATGAAAGCGCTTGAAGAGGCGGCCAATCGTGGCCTCGATGTGCGCGTCATGCTGGAGACACACCCCTATGGAAGCGGGAGCGCTGCGCCTACAGAGGCGCTGGATCGACTGCGCGCCGCCGGCATCAAGGCGCAACCGGCCAGCCCGGACTTCGCCTTGACCCATGAGAAATGTATGCTTATCGATGGCGCTACCGTCTATATTATGACATCCAACTTCACAAACTCGGCCCTTGGCGTCGGCAGCTTCCACAATCGAGAATATGATATTGTCGATAGCAACGCAGCCGATGTACAGGCGGCCCAGGCCATCTTCCAGGCCGACTGGAACCACACTCAAGCTCAGTTCAACGATCCCAACCTCGTCGTCAGCCCGGTCAATGCGCATAACGACATTACCACGCTCATCAACAGCGCGCAAAAGACGCTGCTGATCGAGGGGGAGGAGATGCAGGATAGCGCCATCGAGCAGGCGATCATCGGCGCGGCGCGGCGCGGCGTCCAGGTCCAGGTGATCCTGCCTTCTCCCAATGGGGTCGATAGCAACGCCAGTGGTATTGCCGCCATTAAACAAGGCGGCGCCTATGTACGCGAGGATGCGCGCCTCTATATGCACGCGAAAATGATCGCCGTGGATGGCAGAACCGCCTTTGTCGGCTCTGAAAACATCTCTACCCAATCGCTTGACCACAATCGCGAACTGGGCATCATCCTCGCGGATCAAGGGGTGATCGCCACACTCCAGCAGACGTTCCAGCAGGATTGGAACGACTCGCAAGACGTGTAACCATCTCGTGATCCGCGTAGGGGCGATGGCTTGCCTCGCCTCTACGCGGATCAGGGCGCGCCTGCGCCCACCCACAGAACATTGCAGCCTTATGGTACCATAAAGCAAGATGGGCAGCGCCCGCTCAATCGTAGGTGGGCGTTGGAAGACACACGCATCTGGAGGAAGCACATGGTTACCGAAATCGCTATACTTACCGCTGCGCCGGGCAAAGAGGACGAACTGGGACAGGCCATCATACACGGGCTGGATATAATTCGCCAGCATCCCGAATGCATTTCGGCGCGCGTAGAACGCTGTATTGAGCAGCCAGCACAGTATATGCTCATCAATATATGGACCTCGCTCGAAGCACATATCGAAGATTTCAGGTCAGGGCCGCTCTTCCCACAGTGGCGCGGTCATATCAATGGCTTATTCGAGGGCACACCTCAGGTATTCCACTATCAGGCCTTCTAAAAAGAATAGTTGCTTATGATAACTATACTCTCTATGTAGGAGCGTTTCTTATGCCAGAAGAACAGGACACGTCCGAACTACTCTCATCGTCTGACGCAACAGGGGCACCCTCACTGGAGCAGGCGGGACACAGCGAGGCGGAAGAGCTTGAGGCCACTGCCGCCTCTCTGCGCCACCGGCTTGAGGAGGCCAACTATCACTACTTTGTGCAGGATAATCCGACGCTGACGGATGCCGAGTATGATCAGTTGATGATAGCATTGCGGCGCCTTGAGCAGGAACATCCTGAATTGCAGACGCCGGATTCGCCCACGCAGCGTGTTGGAGCTGGCCCTGTGCAGGACGTGCCACAACACCAGCACCCGGTGCCGATGCTGAGCCTGGCGAATGCGCGCAGCAAGGATGAGTTACTGGCCTGGCATAAACGCGCCCTGAATATCTTGCCGAACGCCACATTTGAATATGTGTGCGAGCTGAAAATCGATGGCCTGGCGATGGCGCTGACCTACGAACACAGCAAGCTCACTATTGGGGCCACGCGCGGCGATGGGCTGGTGGGCGAGGACTGGACGCCCAATATACGCACCGTGCGCTCCCTGCCACAACGGCTGCGCGGCGAGCAGCACCCGACAAAGGTCGAGGTGCGCGGCGAAATTTACATGTCCACTAAAAGCTTCGAGAAGCTGAACGAGCAGATGCAGGATATCAGGTTGTTCGCCAACCCGCGTAACGCGGCCGCAGGCTCGCTGCGCCAGAAAGATGCACGCATCACCGCCACCCGGCACCTTGACTTCTTCGGCTACCAGATCGGCTATCTCCAGGGCATGGAGATCCATACGCACTGGCAGGCCCTGCAGCTCATCGGCGAATGGGGCTTCCCTATCAATCCACACATTCAGTTGGCGCACAGCCTGGACGAGGTATGGGACTATTGTAACAAGTGGGAGAAGGAGCGTTTTGGCCTGCCTTACGAGATCGACGGCGTGGTTATCAAGATCAACGACCTGGCGCACCAGCAGGAGATGGGTACAGTAGCGCGCGATCCACGCTGGGCCATCGCCTTCAAATACCCTCCCATCCAGGTCGCCACAAAGCTGCTGGATATTCGCGTGAACATCGGGCGCACCGGCTCGGTCAACCCCTACGCTGTGCTGGAGCCAATCAATATACGTGGGGTGACCGTCTCGCGCGCCTCTCTGCACAACGAGGGCGATATACAGCGCAAAGACCTGCGCATCGGTGATTGGGTGCTCGTACAGCGCGCGGGCGAGGTGATCCCGCAGGTGGTCAAGCCGGTGGTAGAGCGGCGCATGGAGCAAGAAGAGGTCTATCGCCTGCCTGAACGCTGCCCCGTCTGCGATACAGAGATCATGCATGTGCCAGACGAGGCCATGGCCTACTGCCCCAACCCCGAATGCCCGGCGCAGATCCTGGAAAGCGTCATTCACTTCGCCTCCAAGGGTGCCATGGACCTCGAAACCATCGGCGAGAAGATGTGCGCCCTGCTGGTTAGGATCGGCTATGTCAAGAGTGTGGCCGATTTCTATGATCTGAGCCGCGAACAACTGCTGGCGCTTGAGGGAGTGCAGGAGAAAAGCGCCGATAATATGCTTTCCTCAATCGAGGCCAGCAAGCAACGCGCCTTCTGGCACCTGCTTTTTGGGCTGAACATCCGCTACGTCGGTGAGAAGACAGCGCAGATCGTGGCCCAGGGCTTTGGAGATATCGAGCGCCTGCTAGCGGCAAGCGAGGAAGAGATCGTGGCGGTGCCAGGCATCGGTCCTAAGATCGGACATAGCCTGTGGACATGGTTGCAAAATGACAGGAGCCGCGCACTCATTGAGCGCCTGCGGCAGGCCGGGCTGACGATGCAGGCCGAGCAACACATCGCCACGGGTCCGCTGGCAGGCCAGAGCTTCCTGCTCACCGGGCGGCTCAGCACCATGACACGCCCGGCCGCAGAGGAGGCCATCACGAAGCTCGGCGGGACCATCGCCACCAGCGTGAGCAAGGCGCTCAACCACCTGATCGTGGGCGAGGATGCCGGCTCAAAGCTAGCCAAGGCACAAAAGGCCGGGGTACCCATCCACGATGAGCAATGGCTGCTCGCTGTGTTGAACGAACAGAAGCTCCCTTCGTAGCTGCGTTATGTATCACGTGCGTTACCAGGGCTTCTAGTATATGTTCAAAAAGCCCTGGTAACGCGAAGCCGCGCCTATGTTAAAATCCAGGCAAGCCCCTTCCTTTTCAAACGACCCGTAAACCCCAAACGCCTTATCTGCCTTTTTATCTATTATAAATTCTTTCTACTCATTATTTTACACAAGATCGATAAGTATATACTCAACTATTGCAATTGCTGTGTATCTTTTTCCGCGATTGGTGCGTAATCATAATGTGCCCACGCAAAACAAACGCACTGGCACGCTGTATTAGCGCTCACAGGGAGCAAGCTAGCAACGGAGCAAAAATGCTTACTGTTGCGGCTGGATAGATTGAAGAGAAAACAAACCACTAGAAAGGGAAATTCATGCCAAACAGTCAAATTGTCACAGGCATATTTCAGGATGAAGCCAGTGCTCAGCGCGCTATAGCTGACCTGGAAAGCGTTGGGTTCGATGCGAACCAGATCAAGTACTCCGCACATAAAGGCGGCGGCGGGATCACCGAATCGCTTCTCGGCATGGGCTTTGCACAGGATGAAGCGGCCTACTACAACAGCGAATTCGAGGCCGGTCGCACCGTTTTGACCGTCCACACCGGAGACCGCCAGCAGGAGGCTTACGATATTCTAGCGCGTAACGGCGCCTACGATGCGAGCAGCCGCAGGGGTCAGGCGACCACTGGAGCTGCTACGTATGCAACCACCACCGGGGTTGCCAACGATGCCACGTATGATAGAAACGTTGCTCAGACTAATGATACCGCCCTGGACGCTGAGGGAAGGCGCAGACTGGCCCTTCGCGAAGAGGTGCTTCAAGCAGACAAGCAGCGTGTACAGGCCGGTGAGGTTGCCCTCCACAAAGATGTGGTCACCGAGCAGAAGAGCATCGATGTTCCCGTGACCCACGAAGAAGTCTACATTGAGCGTCGTCCCGGCTCCGGTCAGGCATCGGATCTTCCCATCGGCGAGGATGAGGTCATCCGCGTCCCGGTAACTGATGAGCAAGTCAACGTCTCAAAACAGTCTGTTGTAACAGGTGAAGTTGCCATCGGCAAGCGCCAGGTTCAGGAGACCAAGACCTATACGGACACCGTCAAGCATGAAGAGGCCCGTATCGAGCGTGAAGGCGATGTCAATGTGCGCACCAATGATGCCATAGACGATCCTAACCGCTAAAGCTAAAAGTCAGGTCAATTGAAGAGCCGGTGAGGCGGGGGTACAGACGCGAACTTGCTTCTGTATTCCTGACCTATCGGCTCTTTGTAGTTGTATTATGTGCAACTGGACAGCAACGAACATCCATGCTATCTTACAGAAGAGGACTCACATACCAGGCTGACCATCTCTTTTGATTCAAACGCGATAGGATCTATCATGCAAATGCACATTACGGACCCCAGTTATATCTTGCACGAGAAGACGCGGCAGTATCATTGGGAGGGGCAGGCGCCATTATCCATCAAAGCATTCTTCTCCGGCCAGGCTCTCTATAGCGTTGGCAGCGGCTACTACGCCGTGGATGACGCGTCGTACTTGCTTGTGAACCACGATCAGCCCTACGCTATTACCATTGAGGCCGACACTGCCGTCGAGTCCTTCTGTCTCTTCTTTGAACCTGGATTCGCGGAAGAGGTCTATCGCAGCCTTAGCACGCGACCAGATACCCTCCTTGATGAGCCCGAGAGGTTGGACTGCGCGCCTCTCCATTTTTTCGAGCGCACCTACCGGCATGATGACCTGTTGTCACCAGCCCTGTTCCAGCTACGAGCCGCGCTTGATCACGGTATACAGGAGCAAGCCTGGCTTGATGAGCAAGCGCATGATCTGATGCGGCGGCTGCTCCAGGTTCACTTCAACGTGTATAAAGAGGTTGAAGCGCTTCTGCCCACGATGCGCGTTGCCACCCGCGAAGAACTATATCGGCGGCTTTACCAGGCCAGAGACTATACCTCTGCTCTGTTTGATACGCCCATCACGCTCGCCGAAATGGCCAGCGTTGCCTCTCTCTCCCCCAATCATTTTCTGCGCATGTTTAAGCTCCTCTTCCAACAGACACCGTATCAGTATCTCATCGCTCAACGTTTGCAGCGTGCTCAGCACTTGCTTCTGCACACGGACCGTTCAGTGACCGAGATCTGCTTCGCCCTGGGCTTTGAGAGTCTGGGCTCATTCAGTTGGCTCTTTCGCCAGCGAGTTGGTTGCTCTCCAACGACGTATCGAACACAAAAAGGTGATTTTGGAGAAGCATCTTAGTCCTGGCTGTGGCATACTCTTCCTGACGGCCTGTATATTAGGCTATATGCAATACGTTCTTAGCACGAAAGGAAAAACCTGATGGAGAAGAAGCCTGCCCTTGCCCCGGAACTTGTCCAGGACTTTGTAGGCAATGCTCATGGGAATATGGAGCGCGTCGTGGAACTTTTAGAGCAAGAGCCAAGGTTGCTCAACGCGGCATGGGACTGGGGTGGGGGAGATTGGGAAACAGCGCTGGGAGCGGCCGCGCACATGGGCAGAAAAGATATCGCACGCTGTCTCCTCGCAAGAGGGGCCAGGCTGGATATCTTTGCCGCGGCCATGCTCGGACAGGTGGAGATTGTCCAGGCTATCGTCGAGGCATTTCCTGATGCACGTCACTGGCGCGGTCCCCATGGAATCCCTTTGCTGGCCCATGCCAAAGCTGGCGGCGAGGAGGCTACCCCGGTGATGGAGTTGCTGCAAGCACTTCCGATTACCTGACCCAAACCATTCAGACTACACAATTCTGATGGGCCAACACAGCAAAAATGCGCCAGTGAAATGGCGCATTTTTGCTGTGTTGGTCTATAAATACTCCCCATTCCTGACTACACCTCGTCCTTGACACATTTACCAGCGGTGATCCGTGGATTCTCATAAGGGGACATATGTTCCTCTACTCGCGACAGGCTATTCTTTAAAAACCTCGACCGGTGCGGGTATCCAGTAGATACATATAGTGCTTTACGTGGAGGAATTGCATGGACAAAGCTGGACTTCAAGCTGCATTCAAAGCCGCGGGACTTGCGCGTGTACTCAAAGACATCGACCTGATATCGCAGGCATCGATTCGCCTATATACAACACCTGTTGATGAATCCACCCTGACTGTCGGAACATCGAAATTAGGAGGCCTGCCTGATCTTCCGGCAGGAGTCACCTGGCCGGTATGGCAGGGACTACCCCAGTCCTTTATCGCGCAGGTCCGCCTGGATGATGCGCATGTCGCGGATACAAGCAGACTGCTTCCTGCAAGCGGCATGCTGTGGTTCTTCTATGACGCCCAGCAAAAAACCTATGGCGCCGGTCCCGCAGATGTCGGCGGCTGGAGCGTGCTCTACTCACCGAACCCGAGCGGGCTGAAGCGCACTCAGGCGCCCGCGCAGTTGCCCGCTGCCAGTCGCTTCCACGCGTGTTCAATCAGGTACGCCAGCGAGTTTACCTTATCACAGCAACCAAAGCTGGAGATCCCCAATTGCGACTGGACGGACACCGAACAAAAACAATATGAGACACTGCTTTCAACATTTCCCACGCCGGCCGACCACGCCGCCATCCATCATCGTATGCTAGGTTTCCCCGATCTTATCCAGGACGATACTCGCCAGCAAAGTCAGCTTGCCTCGCACGGCGTAACCAGTATGAGCGACCCACGCGCCGCCGATCTGTTGAAGGT
>JALYVR010000679.1 GCA_030853145.1 Chloroflexota bacterium
CGTGGAGCTTACGCGGGCGAGGCAAGCCATCGCCCCTACGCGGACACCTTGTCAGATGGTATCTTTTTGCGTTCGCGCGTAACGCGTGATAGCCTATCTATAGAGCCAGACATCAGGGATGTTTCCCCAGTTGGATTTTTATTACCCCCATCTGTGAACCGTCTTACAAAGTGAAGCAGAACACAGCCCTGATCCCTCATAACCGGCAAAGAGCGCGCTGATCGAAAAAGTGCATCCATGATTATAGTTGACATTAACTCTATTTCTCTCTACACTGTAGGCAAATGAAGGATGCATCTCTAGAAATATAGTATTGTTGCGGTGCGTCGAGGAAGCGACGCAGGAGGAAGGAACGTCTATGCCCCGCTGCCCCAATCCAAGGTGCCAGGCCGAGTACACGCAGGGTACTTTTCAATGTGTGAACCCGTTCTGCCAGTGCCTGCTGCCCGATGCGGTTATCGCCGGTCGCTATGTTGTTGAGGCGCTGATCGGCCTTGGTGGCATGGGCTCGGTGTATCGCGTGAACGACACCTTTGATATGCAGCAGGTGGCCTTAAAGGCCATCTCAACGACCAGTACCAAGATGGATAGCGCCACTGCTATGGAGCGCTTTCGCCGCGAGGCGCGCTACGCCCGCCAGTTGCGCCACAAAAATATTGTGCCGGTGCTGAACTTTGGGCAGGACGGCTCCCTGCTCTACCTGGTCATGCCCCTGGTCACCGGAGGCACACTCAAATCCCTGCTGAAGGGGGAACAGCCGCTGGCGGTGCCGCTGGCGCAGCGCTACCTCAACGAACTGGCGGACGCCATCGATGCTGTGCATGCGCACCCGCAGCAGATCGTGCATCGCGACATCAAGCCTTCAAACCTGCTCATTCACCAGGATGATGGGCGCCTGGTGCTGGCAGATTTCGGCATCGCGCGCGCGATGCAGAAAGAGACACCGCTCACGCAGCGCGGCTGGGCGGTGGGCACCGAGCATTATGTCGCGCCTGAGCAGGAACATGGCAACCCGCAGCCGTCCAGCGATATCTACTCGATGGGGGTCGTGGCCTACCAGATGTTCACGGGTCTGCTGCCGTTCCAGGCGATTGTGCGCAGCCACGCCGCCGAGTTGCCGGCGCCAAGCGAACTGAACCCACTCTTGAATCCAGGCGTGGACGAGGCCATCAGGCGCGCGATGGAGATCGAGCCTGAGAAGCGCTTTCCCACTGGGCGCGCGTTCGCCGACGCGGTCAACGAGGCCCTGGCGCTTCCACCGACGATCATCGTGCCCGCGAAACATGGCACTGTGGCCAACGCGAACATTAAGGTGCGTACTATCATCCCAGAGAACCCTTGCGGAGCCTGCGGACACGAGAATCGCAGCACGTCGCACTTCTGTCGTTACTGCGGACATACTCTTGACGAGACCTCGCCGCTGGTAACGGATGTGTGCCAGGTCGGCTATGTCAGTGATACCGGGCGGCGCTTTGTGGCGGAAAAGAACGAGGACATGCTGCTGATCGTGCAGGGTCTCTGCGTGACGCTGGAGCCGCCGCCCCGGCCCTTCGGACTTTTCGCGGTGGCTGACGGACTGCGCGGTCCCCAGGGAAAATCCATCGGGGGACACGAAGCCAGCCATCTGGCGGTAGAGACGGTGGCCGATGAACTGATACCCCGGCTCACGGTGCTTCCAGCCGCTGGTCCGCCCAGCGGTTCCCTGCTGCTGCGCGGTAGCAGCCTGCTCAATCGCTCGCACCAGGTGGCAACGCCAACGAGCAAACTGGTGGAGCACTGGTTGATGGACAGTGTGCAGCGCGCCAACCAGGTGGTTTACCACTGCAACGCTGACTACTTTACGGCGATGGCCAGCACGCTCACGCTGGCCCTGCTGCACAAATGCCATCTCTACGTGGTGAGCGTTGGCGATAGCCGGGCCTATCACTACAATCCCACGAAAGGCATAGAACGCATCACAGCCGAGCGCAACCAGGGTACGAACACGCACGAGGGCACACACTTTACGCCCGACGAACTGTATGCAAGCGAGGAGCGCAATCGCCTCCACAACAACCTGGGGCATGGCAACTATGTGCGCACCGACCTCTTCCAGCGCGAGGTAGAGGTCGGCGACCTGATCCTGCTCTGCACAGACGGCCTGTGGCGTATGCTGCGCGACGAGGAGATAGCGGATGTCCTGGCCCAGGGCGGCGACACCCAGAAGCTCACCCGCACCCTGGTCGACGCAGCCAACAAGGCCGGTGGCGAAGGCAATATCAGCGCGATTGTGGTCAGGGTGCAATAACGCGCCTTATGCCCTTTTACTATGTGCGCATCAACCAGCAGCGTAACACTTCCGCGACGCTCCAGGCCTGTGCGAAGCAGCCGGCGGGGCTGAAGGGCGGCTCCGGCTCCGCTACCTCGCTGACGCTTCCCAGGCAGGTACTCCACAGGTGCTGGATCAGGGAGTCTAGCAAGGGCGGCAGGGCGGCGGGGTCATTATAGACACGCAAGTGTACGTCGATGTAGGGACCGATCAGCCAGGGCCAGACCGTCCCCTGGTGATAGGCGCCGTCGCGCTGGCGCTGATCGCCGGTGAACAGGTTATGATAGGCCGGGTCTGTAGGGCTGAGCGAGCGCAGGCCCATGGGGGTCAGCAAGTGCCGCGTCACACAGGCCAGCACCTGGCGCACCTGGTCTTCGGAGAGCAGGCCGCGCGTCAACGAGGCCGCGAACAACTGGTTGGGGCGCAGCGAGGCATCGTGCTGGCCGGCAACCCCATCGACATCCACTACGTCGTAGAGATAGCCACCGGCTTTGTACCAGAAACGTGCGGCGAAATTGGTGCGCACCTGCGAGCGCAGTTGACCGTAGAGCGTGGCGTCAAAGGCCAGGCGCATGGCCCAGGTCTCCATGCAGGCCAGCGCGCAGTACCACAGGGCATTCACCTCGACCGGCTTGCCCCGGCGCGGCGTGACCACCCAGTCGCCCACCTTGGCATCCATCCAGGTGAGCTGCACCCCCGGCGCCCCCGCGTGCAGCAGGCCATCGGCAGGATCGACGCCGATGCCAAAACTGGTGCCGCGGATATGCCAGTGAATAATGTCGTCGAGAGTGGGAAACAGCTCTTTCAGCAAGGACCAGTCGCCGGTTATCGCCAGGTAGCGATCAAGGGCCTGGAACATCCAGAGCGTGGCGTCGGCGGTATTGTACTC
>JALYVR010000680.1 GCA_030853145.1 Chloroflexota bacterium
ATACAGGCGTTAGGACGCTGTGGCAGATTGCGTCATGAGGAAACTTCACGTTCTTTCTCCGCAGAGAGCGCTCACCAGCCGATCACAAACTCATTGCCAGGGCACATTCTAGACAACGAGACTCACATTTCCTGCGACAATTTGCCAGCGATCTTCCTGGAAGAGCCACACGCGCAGGTAGCTTCCAGCCTCCCAGTCGTGGTAGAATGCTTCTATGTTTACACTCGAGCAACTCAACGAGATACATGATCGCCTCGGCACCATGGAGGGCTTCTCTCAGTACGTGCGAGCGCTTCAGGCGTTAGGTGTTGATAAATATGTTTCATACCTCGCCGACGGACATTCGGAATTTTTTGGAAAGGATGGGCACAAGGTTGTCTCGCCTTCCGTCCACGACACCCTCCCTATTAATGATGGAAGCGACAGCGAAAAAGCTCAAGAACATCTTGACCTTCATAACCAGGGAAAAACAAGCTATCTGGAAATGTCCAAAGGACTGGCGGACAGCGGCGTAGAAAAATGGACCGTGGATACGAATAGCATAACGTTTGCTTGTTATGATAAGCAAGGAAATGCATTGCTGATGGAGGAGCTAGACAGCTATTAATGCTAAGTTACAATTGACACACCGGTAAAGATATCATATTCCTCCAGGTCATTTACCATGGATGCCCGGCAAGCAAACGGTCATCATGATGCTTGCCGGGCCTGTAAACGGCACTCCTACCCATCTTCACGCCCCTACTCCTGCCGATCTACGAAATGATGCCCAGCTCCTTACCGACGCGTTCGAAGATGTCCAGGGCCTTCGTGAGTTCGTCGCGGGTGTGCAGCGCGGTGACGATAGTGCGCACACGGCACTTGTCGGCGGGGACGGTGGGGTAGACGATACCTTGCGCGAAGACACCTTCCGCGAAGAGGCGGTCGCTGAAGCGCATGGCCAGGGCGCCCTCGCCCACGATGACCGGGGTGATGGGCGTCTCGCTGGCGCCCGTGTTGAAGCCGAGCTGCTCCAGGCCACGCTTGAAGAAGTGCGTGTTCTCCCAGAGCGTATCGACAAGGCTGCTATCGTGCTCCAGGAGATCCAGGGCCGCGATACAGGTCGCCACTACCGAGGGCGGATGGGAGGTGCTGAACAGCACCGGGCGCGCGCGCTGCAAGAGGAAATCGCGCACGTCCTGGCTACAGGCCACGTAGCCGCCCAGCGCGCCAATGCCCTTGGAGAGCGTGCCGATCTGCAAGGCTACGCGCCCATCGAGGCCGAAGTGGTTGACCGTGCCGCGCCCGTTCTGGCCCATGACGCCGCTGGCATGCGCGTCGTCCACCATCACAAAGGCGCCGAACTCTTCGGCAAGCTCCACGATCTGCGGCAGGGGCGCCACATCGCCGTCCATGCTGAAGACGCCATCGGTGACTACCATCACCTTGTTGGCGCTCTTCGACTCCTCCAGCACACGGCGCAGGCCGGCCATATCCTTGTGCGGGAAGACCTTGCGCGGGGCCTTGCACAGGCGGATGCCGTCGATGATGCTGGCGTGGTTCAGGGCGTCGCTGATAATCATATCGCCTTCCTGCATCAGCGCCGAGATCACGCCCAGGTTCGTAGCGTAGCCCGACTGGAGCGTCAGCGAGGCCTCGGTATGCTTGAAGCGCGCCAGTTTCTCTTCCAGTTCGTTGTGCAGCGACATGGTTCCCGCGATGGTGCGCACCGAGCCTGAGCCCACGCCGTAGCGCTCAATGGCCTTGATGGCAGCCTCGCGCAGCCTGGGATGGACGGTCAGGCCAAGATAGTTGTTCGAGGAGAGCGTGATCACCTCGCGGCCATCGATGGTGACCGTGGCCTTCTGCTCGCTCTCCAGCACACGCGGCAGGCGGAAGACGCCCTTCTCCCGCAGCACATCCAGTTCGCTCTTCACGTAGTGTTGCAACCTATCCATAGTTCTCCCCCTATATCAAAAGGTCATGACAATTTTGCCACAATCGCCCGACTGCATAATCTCCATGGCCTCGTGGAAGCGCTCGAAGGGCAGGGTATGCGTAATCACCTGCTTCAGATCGAGCTGCCCAGCTTCCAGGATACGACGTGTGCGGTACCAGGTATCGAAGATGCGTCGCCCTGAGATGCCCAGCACCGTTGCGCCTTTGAAGATGATATCATTGGCGAGGTCCAACTCGACCATGGCTGAAGGCAGTCCGAGAAGCGAGACGCGTCCACCGTTGCGTAGAACCTTGAAGCTCTGGCGGATAGCCTGCGGATGCCCCGACATCTCCAGCACGACATCCACACCCAGCCCATCGGTGGCGGCCATAATAGCCTCTACAGGATCGCTGCTGCGTGGGTTGAGGACATGGTTCGCGCCCATAGCGGTTGCGATCGCCAGGCGTTTTTCGTTCGGCTCAATCGCGAAGATTGTGCTGGCGGCGGAGATGCGCGCCAGGCCCACAGCCCACAGGCCGATGGGACCACAGCCGAAGACCGCCACGGTTCTGTTGGCAATCTCGCCGGCATACGTGGCATGAACCGCGTTGCCAAAGGGTTCTTGAATAGAGGCCACACTATGATCGATCTCTTTGCCCGTCTTCCAGGCCACGCTCTCAGGGATCGCGATATACTCGGCGAAGGCCCCATCGCGGTCCACCCCCAGGATCTGCACATTCTGGCAGACGTGCGCCTGGCCGGTGTGGCACTGGTAACAGTGCCCACAGGTGATATGCGTCTCCGCCGCCACAAAATCACCAGGAACGAGGGTAACTACTTCGTGCCCCACCTCCACCACCTCACCGGCGAACTCATGCCCAAAGATGCGCGGGATCTGTACCCGGCTCTGCGCCCAGGCATCCCACTCATAGATGTGCATATCCGTGCCGCAGATAGACGCCGCCTTAACCTGGACCAGCACATCACGGGGGCCGATAGAAGGAATGTCAACGAGGGCAATCTTTGCTCCGGGCGCCGCCTCAACTTTGAGGGCCGCCTTCATCTTACCTTGCATAATTGATGAAATACCTCCACGATCGGTATTCACAGTTTCATACACCTCATTATGCGCCTTCTCGATGGTGATTGCAAGGCCATACCCTCTGCGCCAGGGCGATGGCTGTTCACAGAGGGGAGATTTTTTCAGAGCGCTTTCCACGGCATCCATCTAGCCAAGAATAAGATGCATGAGGGGTAGGGGCGCGGTTTACAAG
>JALYVR010000681.1 GCA_030853145.1 Chloroflexota bacterium
ATCTTGAATCTTGGCCAACGTTAGACCTCCAGAATCTCCTGTTCCTTGGTCTTCCCGACTTTATCCATCTCATCGATGAAGCGGTCGGTGAGCTTCTGTAGCCGGTCAGCGCTACGTTTCAGCTCGTCCTCAGAAATTTCCTTTTTCTTCTCACGCTCGCGCAATTTATCGTGGACATCGCGACGAATGTTGCGCACGGCCACCTTATGCTCATCTAACTTCTTATGGACGGACTTCACCATATCACGGCGGCGCTCCTCGTTCAGGGGAGGTACATTAAGACGGATCACCTGCCCATCATTGTTGGGATTAATGCCCAGGTCGGATTTCTGGATAGCCTTCTCAATATCGGTCAACAGCTTGCGATCCCACGGTTGAATGACCAGAAGGCGCGCCTCGGGTATAGAGATCGAGGCCACCTGGTTGATGGGGGTCGGCACACCATAGTAGTCGACCTGAATACGCTCAATCAGGGCCGGGCTGGCGCGCCCGGTGCGAATAGCGGTCAGGTCCTGGCGCAAGGCCTCTACCGCCTTTTGCATACGTCTTTCGCCATCTTCAAAAATATCTTCTGCCATAGCAATGCTCCCATTTATCTGCTACCCTTGTACGGGTACGCATTTAGCGCTGCAGGCGAGCAGCTCGCGCAAGCTCGCAAACATCGCCCCTACGGTATAGCCCATTGGGCATCTGCTACATCATGGACCAGCGTGCCATACTTCTCACCGTGCATGATCGCTTCCAGCCCGCCGGATTTGTCCAGGTTAAAAACGACAATCGGCAGGTGATTATCTTTGCACAGAGAAAGGGCAGTGCTATCCATAACTTTCAGACCCATATTCAGGGCCCTCATATAGCTCAATTCCTCGAACTTACGAGCGTTTGGGTTGCGCATGGGATCATCATCATAGACGCCATCCACTTTGGTGGCCTTCAGCAACACCTGGGCATTGAGTTCAACGGCTCGCAGGGCCGCCGCGGTATCGGTTGTAAAAAACGGGTTACCGCTTCCGGCCGCCAAGATCACGACACGGCCTTTCTCCAGGTGGCGTACCGCGCGGCGGCGAATAAACGGTTCAGCGACCGGGGGCATCTCGATAGCGGTCTGCACCCTGGTCATCATCCCCGATTTCTCCATCGCGTCCTGCATTGCCAGCGAATTCATGACCGTGGCCAGCATCCCCATGTAGTCGGCCGTAGCGCGGTCCATTCCGGTAGCGGCGGCATCGGCCCCGCGCCAGAAATTGCCGCCGCCGACGACGATGGCGACCTCCACGCCAAGGTCATGCACCTGCTTGACCTCGGCGGCGATGCGTCGTACCGTTGCGGCATCAATGCCATAACCAGGCGGATCTCCCGGTCTCACAGCGCGGCTGTGGCCGAGGGCCTCCCCACTCAATTTGAGCAAGATACGCTGATACTTGAGATCAGAATGAGCCATGTTTCACACTACTCCCATGCGCATAGTCTACCAGATGGAGCGCGCGTGTACGCGTGGCGCCCCACAACCGGGCCTGTCTATTCGCCCAGCGCAAAGCGACTGAAGCGTCTGACTACGACGTTCTCCCCGGTTTCAGCAATGACCTTACGCACAAGGTCGCTTATGACTACGGTCTCATCCTTCACCCACGGCTGCATCAGCAATACCTGCGAACCAAGCGTCTTCTGGAGCTTGCCATTGATGAAGTCATCGCGCCTGCCGGCAGGCACACGCTCCAGAGCAGGATCTTCGAGGATCTCGCGGCGTGCCGTCTCAACCACATCGGCCGGAATATCTTCAAAGGTAATGTACTGGGGCAAGGCGCCAGCAATCTGCAGCGACAGTTCACTGGCGAGCTTGCGGAAACTCTCGCTCCTGGCGACAAAGTCCGTGCTGCAATTGAGTTCCAGCAGCACGCCTACGCTATGGTTATGGTGGACATAGGAGAAGATGCCTCCCTGCTTGGTCTCGCGACCGGCTGCTATCATCTTCTCAGCCTTATGGCTGCTCCGGGCATCAAGGACCTTAACGGCCTCGCCCCAACTATTCGCCTCTGCCAGCGCATTTTTGCAATCGGCAAATGTTGCCCCGGTCTCTTCGCGCAGCTTCTTTACGTCTGCGGCAGAGTAGTTCATAACCTTCTCTCCTCGTATGTACTGTTGTATCATACTCAAGCTCGCGCCCAATGACAATGACTCCAGTTCACGCTTCGCGGGTCTTGAGTGCTTGACAAACGCGTCGAATTGTGGTTTCAGAATACAAAACAGGGTGCCTGGTGAGTAGTGCCAGGCATACCGGACATACAGAAGACCTGGTTCCACGGGAGGAGGGTACCGGGAGGTACCGCCGCTCTCCCTTTCTCGTTCGTGGTCACCAGGTCCGCACCTTACACCGCCTCAGCTATGCAGTGAGATTCTGGCACTGCACCAGTATGGAATACGCGGTTCCCTACCCGCCTCTACAGTTCCTTCGCAACGAGTTCAGGCTCGGACGTATTCTGAGGGGCCGGCTCTTCTGTGGCAGCCGGAAGGGCCGGCGCAGTCTGCTGCTCATTGGGAACGGGGACCGCTACTGCCTGCTGCTCATTGGGAGCGGGGGTCGGCAGTTCAAGCGCCGGCATCTCGCCGTACTCGGGGACCTCAAGCTCCGCCGGTGTCTCGCTATCCTTCTGGTGCGCCTCCAGTTCGCGGCGTCCCTCGATAACGGCGTCCGCGATCTTGGAGCAAAGCAGCCGGACGGCTCGAATGGCATCATCATTGGCCGGGACCGGGTAATCCATCTCATCGGGGTCGCAGTTGGTATCGGCCAGGGCGATAATGGGGATCTCCAGGCGGCGGGCCTCCAGAACAGCCGTGCGCTCTTTACGCGTATCGATGATAAAGATCGCGCCGGGCAAGCGCCGCATATCTTTAATGCCGCCCAGGATGCGCTCCAGGCGATTCATATCGTCCTGCAAACGCTGCACTTCTTTTTTGGGCAGGCGCTCAAAATCGCCACGGTCGCGGCGGGCTTCCAGTTCGCGCAGATATTTGATGCGTAATTGAATGGTCTGGAAATTCGTGAGCATGCCACCCAGCCAGCGCTGATTGACATAGTACATGCCGCAGCGTTTCGCCTCTTCGGCGACAGCCTCCTGTGCCTGCTTCTTGGTGCCGACAAACAGAATGGTCTCCCCTTTGGTGGCCAGTTGCTCTACAAACTTGTAGGC
>JALYVR010000682.1 GCA_030853145.1 Chloroflexota bacterium
GCCTGGCCCAGGCCGGGCCTCCCGCGACTCCCGCCTCGCGCAGAGTCTGCTCGCCGAGATCGAGATACTCCTGCGCCCGTACATTGTCGCTGGTATAGTACCACGTCCGGCCAATCTCGTTCCAGAGCAGGGCCTGAAGCTGCGCCTCGTATTGCTCCTCCGCTGCTGAAGCAAAGGGGCGCGGGAAACGACGCGTATCCAGGGTGCGCTCGTAAAGAGCGCGGGCCTCCTCGAAGCTGCCCCGCACTCTGAGGCATTCAGCCAACTGTTCCAGGAGATAAGCCAGGTGCAGCCGCTTAGCGGCGGATTGGGACGCGGCCTGCGTGTCAGTGTTCTCGACGGCGAGGCGATAGTAGCGCTCGGCATCGGGGTAGGCCGAGAGAGCGTAGGCGGAGTTGCCGGCCAGCGTGGCGTAGTGCGCGATCTGCTCTGTCTCAGCGCCGCCCATCACCAGATGGTGCGTGATGGTGGCCGCGACCGCCTCCTCGCGCGCGGCGTACATGTGCCGCAGGATAGCGGCCGCGCGCCGGTGCAGCAGCACGCGTTTCGCGCCTGATAGGCCCTCGTAGAGGAGGCTGACGAGTAGCGGATGCCAGAAATGGTAGCTGATCCGTGTGCCCCGGCCCTCCTCTGTCAGCACGCCGGCCTGCAACGCCTCGTCCAGCAGGTCGAGCACGGTGTCTTCATCGGCCGGGGAGCTGCCGCTGGCCTCCATCTCGCGGATGACGCTGAACTCGAAGGAGCCGCCCAGCACGGCGGCGTTGCCTAGCAGACGCTGGCAGGCGCTGCTGAGCCGGCTGATACGCAGGTTGAGCACGGCGGCGATGGTATCAGGCAATGGGTAGGCCACCGTGTCAGGCTCGGTCGCCTGGGTGGGCAGGGCCACCTGCGCTTCGACGCTGCGTGCCAGTTCTTCGGCGAAGAAGGGATTGCCCGCGGCCTGCGCCTGAATAGTGCGCATCATGCTCTCGGGGACATGTCCAACTAGCGCGCCGATCTGCTCGTCGGTCAGCGGCTGCAATTGCAGGGTGAGGATGCCGTGCTCGCGATGCAGGTGCGCGATAAGGGTGTGCAGGGGATGCCCGGCGGCGAGTTCGCGGTCCCGGCAGGTGCCGATGAAGACGACCGGGTGGCGGGAGAGCCGGCGCGCAAGATAGGTGAGCAGCTCGCAGCTACTGGCGTCGGCCCATTGCAGGTCATCAAGCACGATGAGTAGCGGCGTGTGTTCGCTGACGGCGGTACACAGTTCCAGCACCGCCTCCCACAGCCGCTGCTGCTCTTGCTCCGGAGGTAGTGGCGTCAGGTGTGGCAGCAGACCATAGAGTTCCGGCAGCAGGACGCTGAGGGGCGCGTAGGCGAGCGGACGCCGGCTCACCTCCGCGCCCAGGCGGGGGTCCTCGCTAATCATGATGCGCAGGATCTCTATCCACAGGCGGTACGGGATGTTGCTCTCCTGGGCATAGGTTCGGCTCCAGATAATCGCCCAGTCCTGCTCCTGCGCCTCGCGACTGATCTCCTCGGCCAGGCGCGTTTTGCCCAGGCCAGGACCACCCATGAGCAACACATATTGCGGGCGGCGCTGCGTGTCAAGGGGCAGCAGGGACGCTCCCTGTTGCGCCGGGGAGCTGCTGTGGGCGCGCTCCACTGTGGCGCGCAGCACCTCGCGTATGCTGGCACACTCGGCATCGCGCCCCACAAGGGGACTCTGATGGCTGCGCCCTGCCTGCCACCCATACGTGGTGGGCCTCAGGGGCGCGTCTTGCTCATCCGTGACCGCTCCTGGCGCGGGAGGGTCAACGTCGTCAGCCGACGGGGTAGGGGCGGGGTTCGTAACCGGGCCGGATGAATGCCTGATGGCCTCATAGAGGGCGCGTGTCTCCGCCTGTGGGGCGATATTGTGTCGTTGCAGGGCGCTGGCGAGTCGCTGGTAGGCACGCAGGGCCTCGGCCCGGCGTTTCAACTGGGCCAGCGCGAACATGAGACGCTGCACTACCGCTTCGTTTTCCTGATCGATGGCGAGCAGGCGATCGAGTGGGTCAAGCGCGCCGGTGAAGGCCTTGCGCGCGATACGCAGGTCGGCCAGTTTGAGCAGCAGCACGCGCCAGCTTTGTTGCAGGCCTTCGCGCCGGGCGATGGTCCAGGCGGCGTGTCGCTCCTCCGGTAGAAGGTCGCCAGCATAGAGGCTCATGGCCTGCTCAAGCAATTGCTCGACCCTGGCTGGATCGTCACTGCTGAAGGCCTGGGCCAGCAGGTCTTCAAAGGCGTCGGCATCAATCCATATCAGGCTCTGGTGCGCCAGATTGAGCATGTGACCCTCGGTATGCAGTAAGTAGAAAGCTGTTAAGTCGCTGAAAGCACCTCCGGAAGAAGGCGCAAGCAACTGCTGGAGGCTCTGAAGTGTGCGTTCCAGGCGCGTGGTCGCGGCCTTCATGCCCAGGTCGGGCCATAACTCCTCCAACGCCTGCTCCCTGTTCAGGCGGTGTTCAGGGCTGCTCACCAGCAAGCCGAGCAACCTGCGCTCCTCTGGCCGCTGCCAGGCGGCCTCGGTGACCGTCTGCCATTTCTGCTGGCCCTGCCACTCAAGGCGAAGTTGCCCTAACGCGTAGATGCGCACCCGTAGCCGGGTAGCAGAGGCAAGATCGGGCGGGGGAGCTTCCTGGATGTCCGCGAGTTGCGCATCGGGGGGAAGGTGCTTGCCGATATAGGTGCGCGTGGTGCGCCCACCCTCCGTCCGGCTGGCGTACCAGTAGGGGCCGTGGCCTATTCCCTCGCGGCACTTCTTACACTGAGGCTTGCCACAGTACCTGACCTGCTGGTAATAGGTGACCTGGCGGTCCATTGCACGCTCCCTGTTCGCTTCTTAGACAAGCAATAGATCTATCTTATTATATGGTTGCTGTCAACTGTGAATGCAAGGAAGCAGGAGGGTAGGGCGCAAGACGAAAGAGCGCAGGCCAGCACGGACTTGGAGCAGGGCACCCACCAGGGATGCTCGTACATGTCTGGCCAGGCGATGAAGATGCGGGGATGTGAGCAAGCCACCAGATAAACAGGCTTCCCAAGCCAGTGAGCCTGCTACCCTTCTAATATAGCATAGGAAGCCACTCTAAACAAGATTTTCCGAGAGGCTCCAAAAAAAGGCATGTTTTGGGGAAATACAGAAGCTACTCCATCATGAGTCGGG
>JALYVR010000085.1 GCA_030853145.1 Chloroflexota bacterium
GTATATGTCACTGTTGACAATATGCTGTTGGCATTCAACACAACACATGGAGAGCCGCTCTGGAGCGTGAAAATCCATGACGGCTTTGCTGATACTGGTGGAGAGCTTGCCCATCCGGTGCTCGCGAATGGTCGGCTCTACTTTGTGCTTCAAAATTATGCCAGTAACTCCAACCTCGTGTGGATGACTTTGGAGGCGTTCGACGCTTCGTCGGGCCATGTGCTCTGGCATTATCGCTCCTCAGGCTTGATTGAGGAGCTTGCTGTTGATAACGATACCATTTACATCAGCGTCCCCGACTTTAGCAAGACGAATACACGAAACGTACTTCTCGCGCTCAATGCGACTGATGGATCTCAGAGATGGAGCACGATGACGAATGCCTCCCATGTTACGTCAGAAGCAATTCTCAACGCGGATAGCCATATGGTGGTGAAGAATGGCGTCATCTATCAACTCCTGTCTTCACCAGTATGTGGTGAGAAAAACGGCGCTTGTCTTTTCGCGTACCGAGCCGAGAACGGGGCATTGCTCTGGCATTCTCCGAATTTACTGCCCGCTTTCGCGCAAAAAAATGACTTCGCCTTCCGGTTTGAAGGAAGCTTGATTGCGGCCGGAAACGCGCTCTACATCGAATCCAGAGTTGGACTGTGCGCGATCGATGCCAGCACTGGCCAGTTGCTCTGGCGTCAATCTGAGGGGAGCACGGTCTCATTGACACCGGCGAATCAGGCGCTGAACGGGCCATTTGCCGGCAAAGGGAATCCAGGCACGTCATTCGTGGTCGCCGGGAGTACGATCTTTCATATCGAGATGACCGAGCAAGGCAACTACCTGACGACGTTACATACAAGCGATGGAAGGGTAATCGTCAGAAAACACATCGAGAATTTTTCTGGTTCTTTATCGGCGCAAGAAAGCTCCAGCCCGAAACGCTACGTCGGATCTTTGCTTCTGGAAGGACTGCTGACCCCTCCCATGAGCTATGTATTCCCTTCCCTGGGCCATCTTGATGCACTGGACAATCGGAGCGGCGCGCGTCTCTGGTCGATTCGCTTAGCTGGAGGAGGGTGGGCTGTGTTTACGCTGGCACCGTCGTAGGTGCTGTTCAGACATACACCGAATTTTCCTCCCATCGAGGCCCAGTACTGTAGGGTAGACATACATCTCACGAGGTGTCTAGCCTACAGTACTGGGCCTCAATCACGTTGCTGAAAGGCTTGAATTTGAAGAAGTTATGCGTTATGCGTTATATCTTAGCAGAAGATAAAAAGTGCCAGGTGACAGAAAGGGTATGATTATGCGGCCTAGATACAGAGTATCCCGGTTATCCTTTACGCGGTTACTTCTGAGCGCCTTTCCGCTCGCCTTGTTGGCTCTGCTGGCTGCTTGCTATGGTAGCACTCCGCCAAATAAGATGATCTACGGCGTTTCAGAGAATGGGACGGTGTATGCTATGAGTGGAAAAAATGGCTCGATACAGTGGTCCCACCACATGTCTGGTGATAATGGAAGTCCCTGGGGTGCCGCTGAAGGACTCACATTGGACAATGGAGTGATCTATACAAGCTCCAGCGTGAGTGGCGGATATATCTATGCATTTCGGGCACGAGATGGCGCAATCCTCTGGCATACCCCGGTTCACCCCGAAGGTTCCCCTTCCACGCCAACGCTGGGAAACGGGGTCATCTACGTGTCCGTAACAGATGCATCCCTCGCGAGTTCGCATATCTATGCTTTCAAGGCCATTAACGGCACGCTTCTCTGGCGTAGCCCGATTCAAGGCTGCGGCTCGCCACCAATTTTGGTTGGCAGTTCCCTGTATCTGAATGCCGGTATCTGTACAGGAGTTGGTCAGCAGAAAGGGCATGTATATGCGCTCAATGCTGGCAACGGCTCCATACGCTGGCAGTATCCCTTGGACAATTCTCCCCTTTGGAAACCTGTCGTACTCAACGGTATTGTCTATAGCGATGGCGGTAGTACCATTTATGCCATCCGCGGCGATACGGGTGCTCTTCTCTGGCACAAAAATGGTCTATCAGATGATCGCTCTCCCTTAGCAGGTACTGGGAATGTTCTCTCTACTCAAGCAAATGGCTCCCTCTATGGCTTACGAGCAAGCGATGGGAAACAGCTATGGCAGGCACACATAGGCAATCTCGGACCGTATGAACCAACTATTATAGGAAACACTATTTATGCCATTTCCTCTTACGATACTGCTATCTATGCCCTCCGACTACAAGATGGAGCAACCCTTTGGAGCTATGATTCGCAGGACTTCCCTGCGGGTTCGTTTCCTCTCGTAGATAATGGGGTTGTGTACTTCAGCATGATCCATGGTACAATCTTCGAGCTTGCCGCCAGCGATGGAACACCCATTGTCACCTACACACTAAACGATGTCCATCTTTGGACCCATGCACCTCTTGCGGTAGGGGCGTGAAAAGAGGCGAAAAAGATATATTGAAAGAGAACGAGCATGCCTCTACCTCCAAGAACTGGAACACCAACATGTCCCAGCAGAGAAGATTGAAGCTGCGAGAAAGGGGTGTGAGGCTCTACCTGGCCCGGTATCTCCAAGATATGGAGGAGGAGCAGCAATAAGAGCCTATCCGAATAACCCGGCGGCACGAAACGCAATCAAGCCACAGGCAAAATGGAGAAACGCCAGGTAGTTTTGTGGCTTCTTGTCCCAGCGAATCAACAGACGGCGAAAGCGATTGATCCACGAATGCGCTCGCTCCACGACCCACCGACGCGCTTTGAAGCTGGCGACCTGCTTGATCGCTTTGGCCTCTTCCCCACGCGGACGCACATGGGCGGTGAAACTACACTCTTTCAGAATGGCATAGACCTCGTCATAATCATAGCCTGCATCCAGACACATCCCTTGCGGGCGCTCTGCCGTTGGCTCTGGCCGCTCGACCACCAGGTTCTCGATGGTCGGGCGTGTCAGTTTCATGTCATGTCGGTTAGCCCCTTCCACCACCAGTCCAATCGGGACGCCATGTCCCTCCGTCAGCAGGCTGCGCTTGACGCCGGACTTGCCCCGGTCGGTGGGATTAGGTCCGGTTTTTTCCCCGCCCAATGGTGCTTTCGTCAGTGCCCCGTCCATCGCGAGCCAGTTCCATTCGATCCCGTACAGTTCATCAAAGCGCTCGACTCCCGTCTCCCACAGTTTCAGAAAGACGCCTGCTTCCACCCAGGCTTGGAAACGATCATGCGCCGTCGAATGGGCACACAGTTCGGTCTGATCCAACGCCTGCCATTGGCAGCCCGTCCTCAAGACGTAGAAGATGGCATCGGCGCAGGTGCGATCAGCCCTGCGTGGTCGGCCTCCGCCAAAACGATGGGTATTGACGTAGACGGGGAGCAGTGGCTCAAGCAGAGCCCACAACTCATCAGAGATGCGAAACCCGGTCGTGGTGCGGTTGTTGGGCGTGCGCTGTCGCTCTCGTTTCTTGGTTTCTTGTTTGCTCATGACTTCTATTGTAGCAGGTTATTCAAATAGGCTGTTAGCACCAAGGATGACTTGGAGGGTATAATTGGTGTACCCATGCGCACAACAGCCTGACGAGCAATGAAAAAGATCAAATACCAAAACTCGCCTGGTATCAGGCGAGCTCACGGAAGGACGAGCTTTTATGAACCAACTCTCCAGAGGAGAGACAATCCTTATCCTTACCAATACCACGGGGTCTATCTGGGGCACCGCTTGGTCCCCTGATAGCCTCCGCATCGCTACTACCGGCCAGGATGCGCTCGCCCGCATTTGGGACGCTCAGACGGGTCACCTTCTACTCACCTTGATAGGCCACGCGGCAGGTGTCGAAAATGCCGCCTGGTCTCCCGATAACTGCTTCATCGCAACAGCAAGCCAGGATACCACTGCCCGCATTTGGGATACGACGACCGGTCGATCCTTGCTCACGCTCACCCATACGCACCCTCTTCATGGCATAGCTTGGTCGCCCAAAAGTCATCAGATTGTCACGGCTTGTTGGGACACGACCGCCCGCATTTGGGATGCGCTGACCGGCCAACTGGTGCATCCTCTTGCTGGTCACACGCAGCCTGTCAATGGCGTCGCGTGGTCGCCGGATAATCGCCAGATCGCCACCACCAGCGATGACCAAACGACTCACATCTGGGATGCGCTGACAGGACAATCCTCGCGTATCCTTACGGGTCACATAAACGCCGTGTATAGTGTGGCCTGGTCGCCGAATAGCCAGCAGATCGCCACCACCAGCGCCGACCACACCAGCCGCATTTGGGACACGGCAACTGGTCAGATGCTCCATACCCTTCGTGGCCACACCAGCCTCGTCGAAAGTGCCGCCTGGTCTCCTGATGGCATGTATCTTGTGACTGCCTGCAAAGACAGAACTGCCTGCATCTGGGAGGCCCAAACGGGCAAACTTTGTTTCATGCTCACTGGCCACACGGAGGGGATCAATAGCGTCGCCTGGTCAAGCAATGGTACCCATATCGCCACGGCCAGCCACGACCAGACCGTTCGCATCTGGAAGCTCTCCTGAGCAAGATCCCTCAAAATGGATGAGCACGTGAGCAACAGAACCCTGGTTACGGATTCCCTCCCGGTTGGAAAGGGCTACATCTTCTCGTACACACGCTTCTGTCGACAGGGTTATTCGGATAGGCTCTAAGCAGGATATTCTTCAGGAGGGAATAGACCCTTATGGCATCATCATGGCGCCCGCGAGGGGCGCCACTACACATCCCTTCCCGCGACGATCAAAGCGCTCCTGGAAGCTAATCTGCTTCCCTTGACAACGGCTATGTGTAGTGGCGCCCCTCGCGGGTGCCATGCTCACTCCATGATGACAAACATACCCCCTTCCCCTATGTGTGCTATGTGTGCTACACACATATTGGCATGTTTCTTGCAATATATCCAATTAGACCGGTGGTTTCGTGATTGGCCTTCGTAGTGTGTCACAATGACGATGACACGAGGGCTACGCAGGCAGAGCGCGGAAGCTCAGGGCGAGGAGCAGGCATGATACGTGTATTGATCGTGTGTAGTTGGGGCATGTCTACCAGCTTGCTGGTGGACAGCATGCTTGAGGCGGCGGGGCGCAGGTATGCGCTCTCCGTGGAAGCATTGAGCGCGGGGGAATACATGGAGAAGATCGACACGTGTGATGTGGTCCTCATCGCCCCACAGATCCGTCACCTGCGCAAAAGTATTGAGAAAATGGCAGGCGCGGCAGGCAAACCGGTCGCCTTGATCGAACCGTTTCACTACGCAACCATGAATGGACAGGCCGTGTTAGCACAGGTGCTGACCTTGTTACCGCAGACACAGGAAGGGACGGCTTCAACGTGAGCAGCCTGATCGAACGCAGCAGCGACTGGTTTGAGCGCTATATCGTGCCGCCACTTGGCACGCTGGCGAGCAATATCTATCTTCAGGCCATTCGCGATGCCTTCATTATTTTTACGCTGCCCCTGATTATCGTCGGTAGCCTCTTCCTGATCCTGACAAATCCGCCCCCCATTCCAGGGCTGGTAGATTTGCTGCGACCATACCAGGAGGCGCTGACGGTGCCCTTTCAGCTCTCGTTCGGACTGATGGCACTCTTCCTGGCTTTTGGGGTTGCCTACAGCCTGGCGCAATATCGTCGCACCGAGCCGGCGCAGCCCGCCATCCTGGCGATGGTGCTCTTCCTGGTCGCCTGCGTCCCCGTCACCGACCTGACGACATTGAAACTGGGCACGATCCTGCCATATATGGGAGCGCAGGGCTTATTTATCGCCATCCTGCTCGGCATCCTGACCACGGAAGTCATGCGCTGGTTTCGCGGCTCGCGCTTTATCATCCGCCTCCCCAGGACCGTACCCCCAAATGTCACGCGGGCCTTTGAAGCGCTGATCCCAGTCCTGTTGCTCCTGACAGCGGTCTGGCTGTTGGAATGGTTTGTCAGCGCCCATACATTCACCATTATCATTGATCTAAAACGGCATGTGACACAGCAACAGCAGTACACGCTACCCATCCTGCTGATGCATCTATTCCAGCCGCTGGTAGTCGTGCAAGATAGCTATCCGGCGGCGCTGCTCGAAATCGTGCTGATGATGCTGCTCTGGTCGGTGGGTATTCACGGCATGAACATCGTCACCGCCATCGCCGCGCCCTTCTGGCTCACCACACTGGCAACGAACGCCGCCGCGCCTGGCAGCGCGCATGGCATTGTCACCGAGCCTTTCTTCCATATCTTCGCGCACCTGGGTGGCTCCGGAGCCACCTGGCCGCTGGTGATCTATATGCTGCGCTCGCGCTCGGCACAATTGCGCACAGTAGGCAAGGTAGCGCTAGGGCCAGCGATCTTCAACATCAACGAGCCAGTCACCTTTGGGGTGCCGATGGCACTCAACCCGGTGATGATTATCCCCTTCGTGCTGGTCCCGGTGACCATCGTCACCATCAATTACGTGGCATTCTCCTCAGGCCTGGTGCATGTGCCTGTCATCATACAACCATTTACCGTCCCCATTGGAGTCAGCGGTTTCCTGGCGACTGGAGGCGACATTCGTGGCAGTCTCCTCCAGTTCTTTGATCTCGCTGTCTCTGCTGTTTTATATTATCCGTTTTTCAAAGCCTGGGAACGCATTCTCATCGCACGTGAAGAGGCGGCGGCCCAGGGGGAAACGGATCGCAGTCAGGCCACGGCTACCCTGGCGCGCCAACAGGTGGTGCGCTAGGAGGAGACTTATACTAGAAAGGAGGAGGCAACATTTCTCATAACGGAGAGAATGTATCATGTTTCGATGAATATGTATTATACTGTGGAGGTCAAGAATGCGAGACCCCGGCAGAAGAGCATCTTCGTCGAAGAGACAGTTTCAAGCTCAACGATCAGAGCGAAAGGATAGGTTTCAATGAAGCTATTTAGTGAGCAGCGCAAGGCGCTCGCTAGCATTGTCAGTGTTCTCTTATTCTCAGTCATTCTGGCTTCCTGTGGAAGCGGCGGGACAACCACGGGTAGTGGCACTCCCGCAGCCGGCAACGGCAAAGGCTGTATGAAGGTCGGTGTACTGCTCCCGGAGACCGCCACTTCCGCGCGCTGGGACAGCAAAGACAAGCCTTTACTAACGCAGGATATCACAGCCGCGTTGCCTGGCGCCACGGTAGACTACGCTAATGCTCAAGGCAACACCGCCACACAGTTGAACCAGGCCGAGGCCGACCTGACAAAGGGCGACTGCATCCTGGTCGTCGGCGCGCATGACAGCAAGGCTGCCGCCGCTATCGTCACCAAGGCCAAGCAGCAGGGCGTGCCGGTCATCGCCTACGACCGCCTCATCCAGTCCAAGGACCTCAACTTCTACGTCTCCTTCGACAACGTGCATGTTGGCGAGTTGCAGGGCCAGTATATCGTCGATCATCACAAAAAGGGCGACCATGTTGCGATGATCAATGGGTCGCAAAACGACAACAACGCGGTGCAGTTCAAGCAGGGCGTGCTCAACAAGCTCCAGCCGCTTTTCGACAGCGGTGAACTGAAGAAGGTCTATGACACCTTCACGCCTGACTGGCTCAATGACACGGCCCGCACCGAGATGGACCAGGCGCTGACCCAGAACGGCAACAACATCCAGATCGCCTATGTTGCCAACGACGGCATGGCCAACTCGGTCATCGCTTCACTGAAGGCACAGCACCTTAATAAGAAGGTTCCGGTTACCGGCCAGGATGCTACCGTTGCCGGTATCCAGAACATTCTGACTGGCGACCAGGCGATGACCGTCTACAAGGCCATCACCAAAGAGGCCCAGGCCACGGCTAACCTGGTGGCCGCCATCAGCAAGGGCCAGGATACCACTTCCATAATCAATAGCCAGACGAAGACATCTGATGGCACCAGCATTCCATCGGTCCTGGAGGTCCCGGTCGCTGTTGATAAGACGAACATTGCCACGACAGTCATTGCCGATAACTTCGTGACCAAGAGCGATGTCTGCCAGGGTCTGCCCGCAGGCACGGGTGGCATCTGCTAACCTGTCCCCGGTAGTATGCAGCCTGCTAACCGCGTACTACCAGTTTACCATAGAGATAGGGTGCCTCTAAAACATCCTATCTCTATGGTTTCGGTTCCCGTAGCTAGCCGCTTGCGCACCGTGGAGGCGAGAAAGACAGCAGCCCAAAAGCGCGCACAGCGACAGGCTACGGGAGCATCTATAGTGGAGGATTCCATGGCGGATAACATGATCCCGTCGAATACTGAGATGTCTTCCCCCACGCCAGAGCCGTCACTTCGGGGCGAGCCACGCCTCAGGCTACAAGGCATCAATAAAACCTACGGAGCGGTGCGCGCACTGACCGATGTAGACTTCGAGGTCTATGCCAGCGAAGTCGTGGGCCTCGTAGGCGATAACGGCGCGGGAAAATCAACGCTGATTAAAACGATTTCTGGTGTCGGACCACCAGACTCAGGAGAAATCTTCCTGGAAGGCACGCCTGTGAAGATCACTGATCCCAAGACGGCTACGCGTTTAGGCATCGAGACTGTCTACCAGGACCTGGCGCTCTGCGATAACCTGGACGTTGTCTCAAACCTCTTCTTAGGTCGTGAGGTACGCACTGCATGGCCGGTCCTTTCGGAAACAGCGATGGAACAGCGCTCCTTAAACGTCCTGAGTTCTCTAGATGTAAAATTACCGTCGGTGCGCTCGCTTGTGGCCGCACTTTCTGGCGGGCAGCGACAATCGATAGCCGTGGCCAAGACCATCCTGCGCAACGCCAAAGTAGTGTTGCTCGACGAACCGACGGCGGCGCTGGGTGTGGCCCAGACCCACCAGGTGCTCAACATGATCCGGCGACTGCGCGACCAGGGCCTGGCAGTGGTCGTGATCTCTCATAACCTGGCGGACGTTTTTGAGGTCGTAGATCGCGTTGTTGTCCTGCGTCTTGGCAAACGCGTCGGCACATTCGATATCAAGAATACAACGCCTGAGCGCGTGGTGGCGGCGATTACGGGCGCGGAGTTTGGCGGTGAATCAGAATACAATGGCACACATGAAGGAGCAGTTCAATGAGCGAAGTTATCAATGAGAGGAAGGCAACCGATGCCCCTGCTTCCGTCGAGGTCCCTTCATACCTGCCACGCCGGACTGTAGGGCAACTGTTGCGCACCGATCTGGGCTTTCTCCCGGTCCTCTTTACGCTTATTCTTATCGCGCTCTACTTTGGAGTCACGACGAACGGACTTTTTCTGACGCCGCGCAACCTCTCAAACCTGGTGTTACAGAACATCACAATTGGCATTATCGGGCTGGGTAGCATCCTGGTCCTGCTGCTCGGCGAGATCGACCTCTCGGTGGCCGCAGTCAGTACGCTCTGCGCAACGATCATGGGCGTGCTATCGGAACGCAGCGGCTACCCGGCCTGGGAGGCCATCGCCATCGCCCTGCTGCTCGGCGCGCTGGTGGGTTTTGTGAACGGGGTCCTGATCGCCTACCTGCGCATACCCTCGTTTATTGTCACCCTGGCCGCCTCCATCGGATATGCTGGGCTGCTGTTGCATTTGCTGTCAGATCAAACAACGCTGATTATTCACGACAACTTTATTGTCTCTCTGGCCAATAACTACCTGCCCGATTACCTGGGCGTTGGCCTACCGGTTATGGTTCTCATTATCTATCTCGGAGCGCTCATTTTTAACTTTATACGCCGCCGCAACGCCGGACTCAAGACGATCTCACCAATTCAACTTATAGTCCAGCTTGCACTGACGGTGTTGGTGGCCGCGGGGACGCTGATCCTGTTTGAGTCATATCTAGGGGTGCCCCAATCGATAGCTATCCTGGTTGCTCTGATCCTGATCTTCTGGCTCATCCTGACAAAGACGGCCTATGGGCGGCATATCTACGCGGTTGGCGGCAACAATGAAGCCGCACGGCGCGCAGGTATCAGTGTGACGTGGATTCGTATCTCTGTCTTCACCCTCTGCTCGTTGCTGGCGGCGGTAGCCGGCGTGCTGGCGGCCTCGCGCGGTCTCTCAGTGGAAAGTCAGATCAACCCGACACTACTCCTCGACGCCATCGCGGCGGCAGTCATCGGTGGGGTGAGCCTCTTTGGCGGGCGCGGCTCTGTCTGGTCGATTATCCTGGGCATGCTCATCATCGGCAGCCTGGAGAACGGCCTCGATTTGAAGAGCCAGGGTACCGATGTCAAACAGATGGTTGAAGGGGTGGTCCTGGTCCTGGCGGTCGCCGCTGATGCGATCATCCGCCGGGTGCAGGCGCGCAGCAGTAGTGGACGTTAAGAGAGGGATGGCACGGCAAACGACAGCCATCCCTGAACATGAGCCTATCACGGGAGCGTGGCGCAAAGTCCTGGTCTGTGTGCTGCTTACCCTGGTAGGCTTCAATTTGCGTTCGGTGATCCTGGCAGTGCCGCCCGTACTGCCCCTTATCCAGCACGACCTGAGGCTCTCGTATGCCGGGACAGGGCTGCTCACCTCGTTACCTGTGCTGGTCCTTGGAGGAACAGCCTGGCCCTCGGGGCTGCTAGCAGAACGCATCGGCGCGCGCCTCTGCGTTTCCATCGGTCTGGCGCTGCTGGGCGCCGGCACGCTGCTGCGCGCGCTCTGGCCGGCGGCGCTGTCGCTCTTCCTCTGCACGCTGCTGCTCAGCCTGGGCATCGCACTGGCGCAGACGGCGGTGCCTGTCCTGGCTCGCCGCTGGTTCCCGGCGCAGATCGGCCTGGTGGCCGCACTCTTCGGCGATGGACTGATCATCGGCGAGGCCGTGGCCGCCGGGATCACGGTGCCGGTGATGGCGCAGTTTCTGGGCAGAAACGCCTGGAGCGCCACCTTTGTGTTCTGGGGCCTCCCAGTCGTCGCGCTGCTTGTGCTCTGGCTCTGGCTCGCTCCCCCCGCTCCAACCACAGCAGGCGCACGCTCGACCTTGCTGGAGACCACAGCCAGCATTCCGGCAGCGCAAGAGACGGCACCGCCGCCCAAACAGCCGCGCGTCAATGCCCTGCATCTGGGGATCTTGCTAGGAGGGGGCAGCCTGATCTACTTCGGCATGAACGGCTGGATCCCCTCATACAACCAGGCCCTGCACTACACAGCCATGACGCCACTGGCCCTGGCGACGCTCAACGTGGCACAATTGCCGGTTAGCGTGGGGATCACGCTATTCGCGCAACGGCTGGCCGGGCGCCGCCTGCCCTTCATCATCTCAGGCATTATCTGTACCCTGGCGATTGTCGGCTGGCTTCTCACACCGGGCAACCTGGAACCTCTGTGGGCCGCCCTGCTTGGTGGCAGCTCGGCCATCGTCTTTACGCTTGGCATCGCCCTCCCGCCACTGTTGGCACGTCCCCAGGAGGTCGGGCGTCTCACGGGCATTACGATATCGCTCACCTACGCCGTCGCTTTTGTCGGCCCTTTTGTTGGCGGAGTCCTCTGGGACCTCCTGCACCTGCCGGCGGCAGCATTCGCGCCTGTGATAATCGCCAGCCTCCTGCTGATTGTGCTGGGCGCCCGGTTGCCTGCTCTCAGCGCGTTCGGCCTGGCGCCGAAGCCAGGTTAGAGCGAGGCGCATCGCTGAAAAAGCCAGCTCACCCGGTGATATTTGCCTGGAAGACCAGCCTGCTGGGCGTCACGCGCACCAGCAATTCGCCCGGCACACCGTTGCGCTTGCCATATTCCTCGGCCAGCGCCTCTCCCATGTAGCGGCCCGCGATGCGGGCCGCCCAGGAGCGCAGGGCCACAGGATCGTCAGTCATCGTCGCCGTGCCCTCGATGCTGGCAAAGGCAAATGGAGGCGTCTCGTCATCCACGCACAGGCAGACATATGGCTGGTGGCGCATATTCAGCGCTTTGACCGTCGTATGCCATGTTGTGAAGACCAGCGTATCGCCATCCAGGTCGAACCAGACAGGAACTACGT
>JALYVR010000683.1 GCA_030853145.1 Chloroflexota bacterium
AGTCATTCCGGCCCTGAATGAGGAGGTGGCTCTGCGCCAGTTGCTGGCGGAACTCCCTGGCGATATCGCCGAGTGGAAGATTGTGGTTGATAATGGTAGCACAGACGCGACGGCCGCGGTGGCGCGCGGGGCCGGTGCGCTCGTAGCCAGCGAGCTGGTGCGCGGCTATGGGCGTGCCTGCCTGAAAGGCTTTCATACCGCCCGCGAATTGGGCGCCGGGATTATTATTTTCATGGACGGCGATGGCAGCGATGACCCCGCCGACCTGCCGATGATGCTGGAACCGGTACTGGCGGGACGCGCGGATCTGGTGATCGGCTCCCGCAATAACGCGCGCTCCGAACGCGGCGCTATCCCGCCACAGGCCCGTCTGGGCAACTGGCTGGTGAGCCATCTGATCCATATGCTGTACGGTGTGCATCTCCATGATATCGGCTCGTTCCGCGTCATACGCTGCTCTACTCTGGAAACGCTGCATATGCATGAAATGACATCCGGTTGGCCGGTTGAGATGCTCGTTAAAGCAGCTCGCGCCCGTTACCACATCGTCGAATTGCCCATTCACTACCGGCGCCGCAGCCACGGCCGCTCGAAAGTCGCTGGCACCCTTGCCGGCGCGGTTCAGGCCGCCTATCATATGCTGCACACGACCTTCCGCTACGCGGGCGCCAGGAGCAGCAGCCATGTCTGATACAGCGCTCATCATCATGGCTCGCTATCCCGAGGCTGGCAAGACCAAGACGCGCCTGGCCCGCACTATCGGCGCTGTCGAAGCCGCGCAACTCTACCAGGCCTTTCTCAGCGACCTGGCGGCGCGCTTTGCCCCTTCGCCCTACGCACTGCACTGGGCTTACACGCCGCCAGATGTCGATTACCGCAGCTTCGTGGCCACTCTCGCACCAGAGTATGCATCCTCTATGTGCTGCTTCCCACAACAGGGCGCGGATTTCGGCGCACGGCTGCTCCAGGCTTTTCGCTACACCTATGCTCAAGGCTTTGTGTACACCATCCTGATCGGCTCCGACTCGCCGCACATCAGCATGGCCATTATCGACAACGCGCGCGCCGCCCTGGAGGAGGCCGATGTTGTGCTGGGACCCGCCGACGATGGCGGCTATTATCTCATCGGGATGCATAAACCGCACGATGTCTTTACCGGCATCCCTATGAGCACGTCCGTCGTCAAACAGATGACCATCGAACTGGCGCAGCGCCAGAACCTGACAGTGCGCCTGCTGGAGACGCTTTCCGATGTCGATGAATGGCCCGACCTGCTACGTTTAGCGCGCCTGCTCCAGGCGGATCGCACGCTGGCGCCCGCAACTGCCGACCATATCGATACCATCGCCCACATTGTGACCAGATCGTAATGCTCTGTCAATCGTCATATGACGGCCCTATGTGTAGTGGCCCTCCCCTGCGGGGACCATGTTCCAACCCAGCATATGAAGCTTGATGAAGTAGAAGGAGTATCCATGACCACCATATCAGTAGCCACGCTGCCGCGTTCGATCTATATCGAGCCGACCAGCCGCTGTAACGAATTTTGCCAGCAGTGCCCGCGCACGCTGCTCACACGCGAGGATGACCGGGACCTGAGCTTCGATAACTTCCGCCACATCGTGGACCAGTTTCCGGTCCTGGATCGCGTGGTCCTGCATGGGCTGGGTGAGCCGCTGCTCAACAAGGATCTGCCGCGCATGGTTAGCTATCTGAAGGCGCGTGGCACCTACGTGCTCTTTAACTCGAACGGCATCGCACTCACCGCCAAACGCGGGCAGGCCCTGATCGATGCCGGACTTGACGAGTATCGCCTCTCGATGGATGGCTCGACGCGCGAGACGTACGCCCATGTGCGTGGCGTGGATGCCTTCGATAAGATCTGGCGCAATATCCACGCCTTCGTGATCATGCAGAATGAGCAAGACGCCCGCAAACCCGCCGTCTCGCTCTGGTTCACGGCCATGCGCGAGAACCTCCACGAATTGCCCGGCCTGATCGACCTGGCGAGCGCCAACGGGATACGCGAGGTGTATATGCAGCGCCTGGTCTACTTCGAAGAGGGCCTGGCGCAGTCGCAGCAGGCCCTCTTCCGGCGCGCGACCCCGGAAGAGTTGGACCTGGTGCAGCGCTGCCAGCAGATGTGCCTGGAACGAGGCATCATCTTCAAGGCCGCCGGCTCCGCCACGCCGATAGATAGCCTGGTGCGCGATTTCGGCGCGCGCCCCTGGGCCGGCTGCCAGCGCCCCTATACGCTCACCTACATCACCTCCAGCGGCAACGTGCTCTCCTGCTGCTTCGCGCCCTTCGGACACAAAAGCGCGCGCGAGTACCAGGGTCGCGTGCTGGGCAACATCTTCCAGGAGCCGATCGAGGCCATCTGGCAGGGCGAGCGCTACGAAGCCTTCCGCCGCGCCTTCGAGAGCGAGCATCCCGCCACCCAGTGCGCGCAATGCGGCACGAACTGGAGCTATTAGGACGCATCAGTACAATATAATATATAGAGGTACCCATCGTTGCATGACCTACCTTATCCCATCCATGCGACCATTCCACATGTGCCACGATGGATACCTCTCCCATCTCGCAACCCCCGGCTGGCTCACCTCACGGTTTTTCTAAGTCTCCCAATGTCCAGCCACAGGCGTCACAGACAAGGCGCTGGTCAATGTGCTATCATCAGAGAAAAAAGAGGGACAGTGCGTATGATGAAATTGAGCACCATGCTCAAGGTTGATAGCACGGTGGACACACAGTGGCAGAGCCGAATTGCAGACCGAATTCTGGAACATTGGGAGCATGACCAGGGGTCAGCACATTTCTTCAGATCAAGCACAAACTTCGTGTACGTCTTCAGCAAAGACGGTGAGCACTACTTTCTGCGCTTTGCCGATAGCGCCGAACGGACAGGAGCAGCCATTGAGGCAGAGATGGCTCTTCTCTGCTGGATCGCAAGCAAGGGAATGAGCGTGACGACTCCCATTGCATCCAAAAATGACCGCTACGTGGAAACGGTCGAGACTGATCTGGGCATATTTCATGCTGTCGTGTTCGCGGGACTGCAAGGTTCTCATACCAATTCGCGTTCTGAGTGGTACAATAAGGAAGCATGAAGAATAAGGAGGTAGACCATGTCCACACGGCTTTTCCGTATCCTCGCTGCACTCAGTGGTAT
>JALYVR010000684.1 GCA_030853145.1 Chloroflexota bacterium
GCATATGTGGAGCCAGGCGGGGTAAACCAGGCTCCTCCAATCTATCTATTATATAAACGTACGGACTTTGTGCGAGAATTCCCGCGCTGTAGCGCGCGCCCAATCGCGAGTCTCCAGGATCGCGGGTATATCTGGGTGATCGATGCCCTGATGATGCTCCAGAACGGCCTCTATCAGCCTGGCGATATCCATGAACCTGATGGCTCCATCCAGGAAGAGCGCCACCGCCTCCTCATCGGCGCCCACGAGGACGCAGGGATAGCTACCTCCGCGCAGCGCCGCCTCTCGCGCCAGGCGGTAGCAGGGGAAGCGGTCCACATCAAGGTCCTCAAAGTGCAGTTGTGCCACCTGGGACCAGCGCAGGTCCTGGATCAGGCCGGTGTCTGCCGTCGGCAGGCGCGCCGGGTAACTCAGGGCGTTCAGGATCGGCAAGTGCATGCTGGGCAAGCTGGCCTGCATCTTCAACGAGCCATCCACGAATTCAACCATCGAGTGAATGACGCTTTCGGGCTGCACCACAACTTCGATACGCTCGTAGGGCATATCAAAGAGCCAGTGTGCCTCGATAACCTCCAGGGCCTTGTTCATCAAGGTCGCGGAATCAATCGTGATCTTGGGACCCATACGCCAGGTAGGATGGGCCAGTGCCTGTTCCACGGTGACCTCGCGCATCTGGTCGAGCGTGGCGCGCCGGAACGGTCCGCCGGACGCCGTGATCAGCAGGCGCCTGACCTCCTGCGCCTGCTCTCCGCGCAGGCACTGCCAGAGCGCACTGTGCTCACTATCTATAGGCAGGAGAGAGACGCCCGCGCGCTGCGCGGCGGGCATTACCAGGTGGCCGGCCATCACCAGCGTCTCTTTATTGGCCAGCGCGATCGTCTTGCCGGCTCCGATGGCTGCCATGACCGACTCAAGCCCCATCAAGCCAGAGTTCGCAACCACCACCAGGTCAACATCGGCACGCGTCACGGCCTCCAGCAGGCCCTGCGCGCCACACACAAGCTCAGGGCCGCCAGTGCCCGCCCCCGGCGCCTCAAAAGCGGCGCGCGCAGCCTCTTCCACTTCCGGAGTATCGGCGAAGCAGGCGACAAGCGCTGGCTTGAACTCCTCTGCTTGCTGAGCCAGAAGGGCCACATTGCTACGAGCCGCCAGGGCGACGATATGAAAATGCTCAGGGAAACGCCGCACTACATCCAGCGTTTGCCGGCCGACCGACCCGGTGCTACCGAGCAGAGCAATGCGTTTGGGAAAGACGCTCATGTATTTGTACCTGCACGTATTTTTAATAAGACATGTGAATGTGATTCCTACACTATTGTAGCACTTCTGGCGGACCCTGGCATATGTGGTCTACTCTCCCAGCTGCGTAGGCTTACGCAGGTGAGGCAAGCCATCGCCCCTACGCGGACCCAGGGCGCGCGTCAGGCCAGCGCACGCGCGATACATCGCGCAGCTACGAAGGGGGGAGCAGCCCGATCAATTGCGAGAACACGTAGACCACAATGATCGCAAAAAGCAAGCTATCGATACGATCAAGCATGCCTCCATGCCCCGGCATGATCTGTCCGCTATCCTTCACATGCGTCTGGCGCTTGATAAGCGACTCCGCGAGGTCTCCCAGAACGGCGGCCACGCCAATAAGTAGGCCCAGGACGATAGCCATATACCAGGGGACGCCCAGAGGTACAACGCTGAGGACCAGGGTCGCGATAACCGAGAAGACCAGGCCGCCAATAGCCCCTTCCCAGGTTTTGCCGGGGCTAATGTTCGGCGCGAGCTTATGGCGGCCCAAAAAATGGCCTGCGAAGAAGGCCGCGGAGTCAGCGCCCCAGACGCCGCCAAATAGGACCAGGAGCCACAAGACGCCGCGCGCCAAAGGCCAGCCGCCGCCGCCGGAGCCGCGCAGCAACAGGAAAATACTCATTGGCCAGCCGAGATAGAGCGAGAAGGCCAGGGTCAGGGCCCAATCCACCAGAGCGCCGTCCAGCTTTTTGCGTAAGAAGAGCCAGGGGAACGAGATCAGCAATGTGGCGCCCAGGCCGGCCTCTATTAAAAGCAGGCGTTGTTGAGGAAACATAGCCGACACAAGGAAGAGCGTGCTGAGACCCAGGCTCACCCAGAACAGCGGGCGGTGCTCCGAATGGAGCGTCATATTTTGCAGTTCGTAGGTGCCTAGCGCCACCACGAACAGCGTCACAGCGAAGGCCCACCAGCCACCAAACCAGGTAAAGAGCAGGACAATTGGAATGGCAATTAAAGCCGTAAGCACCCGTTGACCAACAGAATTGCGCCAACCGCTGGTCTTACCGGGTGCATTTTCGGATGTGTTTTCTTCAGTTACGCGCTGCAGCGTCGTATTCCACCTATTCTCCTATCGTCTGCGGGACAGCGATGCGCCCAAAGCGCCGCTGCCTGCGTTGATAGCTTTCTAATGCCGCGAGCAAATCTTCGCGCCCAAAGTCAGGCCAGAGCGTAGGCGTCGCGAAATACTCGCTATAAGCCGATTGCCAGAGCAGGAAGTTGCTGACACGCATCTCGCCTGCGGTACGAATAACCATATCGGGGTCGGGCAGATTGCGCGTATACAGGTAGGAGCTAATCAGCTCTTCGGTAATGGCATCGGGGTCTTTGCCATCGGCGATGATCTGGCGAATGGCATCTACCAGTTCGGCCCGTCCGCCATAATTAAAGCATACATTCAAGCCAATACGCGTGTTATTACGTGTCAGATCCACCGACTCACGCACGGCTTTTTGAATATCAGGAGAGAGATCCTGTAAACGACCAAGATGGCGCAGGCGTACTCCATCGCGATGCAACTTCTCTAAATCCGAGCGAATCGTTTCCCAGAAGAGGCGCATCAGCCCATCCACCTCGACGCGCGGGCGCCCCCAATTCTCAGTTGAAAACGCGTACACGCTCAGCATCTCGATATGTTCATCCGAGGCACACTCAACCACGCGGCGCAGGGCCGCGACTCCGGCTCTATGCCCTGCGAGGCGAGGCAGATGCCGCTTTGTGGCCCAGCGTCCATTGCCATCCATAATGATGGCCAGATGGCGCAATGAGCACGGCTGTTGCTCGGACGCGACAGATGACGACTGCTCTCTCTTTTTCCCCTGTGAGGCGGGAAAAAGATCACGTATCCTGGTCACATTAGACCTCCAAAAT
>JALYVR010000086.1:0-10738 GCA_030853145.1 Chloroflexota bacterium
GTCCTGAGAGTTTCAGGACGGCGAGGCAAGCCACGCGCTACGTATGCCATTACATCGTGGTCTTGATATATTGGCTCGCTCTGTGCGCCAGGGCCATAATCGACAGCATCGGATTGACGCCAGACGCCGAGGGGAAGACGCTGCCATCGCAGACGAACAGACCTTTGACGCCGTGAACCTCGTGGTTGCCAGCGACCACCGACTCTTTAGGGTCGGCGCCCATGCGGCAGGAACCCATCTGGTGCGCGGTAAACATCACGACGCGATTGACACCCATGCCGTGACGCTCCAGTTGGCGGTCGAACTCGCGGAACTGCTGCTCGTTCATGGCGCGGTCCTCCAAGCGATCCAGGCGCGTCGGTTTGCTGTGCAGCGACATGACGGTGTCTGCGCCTGCCGCGAAGTGCGCGCGCGCGGCCTGGCGCAGACCATGCAAGAGGTGTTTGCGATCATAGACGGAGACGACATAATCGATGACTGGCTCACCATCGTGGTCCACGGTAATCGTACCCTCGCCCTTGTCGCGCGTGAGCACGATAAACGTGCCAATAGAGGCGGCATGGCCCAGCATATCGCGGTAATCGCGCGCCGAATGCCAGGGGGTTGCCAGACCGAGCAGGCCGGGATGAGATGGCGGCACCTCCAGCACATAGCCATAGTTGCCATCCAGGCGCGCGAACTGGTCGCTGTAGGCCGATTGCATCACACCCTGCCAGGCATACACCTTCTCAGGATAGATACCCGCGATGGTGGAGACCGGGTGCAGCTTGAGGTGGCGGCCGATATGCCTGTTCTCCAGACCCGAACGCAGCAAGAGCGCCGGGGAACTGACCGCGCCCGCCGCCACGATCACGGCTTTGGCGCGCACGGTGACGCTGCGGGTCTGGCCCGTCTCTGCATCGGTGACCCGCGCCTTGACACCCACCGCTTGCCCGTTCTCGACAAGCACCTTCTCGGCATTGCAGCGTACGATGATACGCGCGCCGTGGTCGTAGGTATCCTGCAGGTACGTCTTCATGGTGGACTGTTTGCAGCCATAGCGACAGCCAAAGCCGCAGGTTCCGCAGCGCTGCTCGCAGCCCACGGCATTGCGCCGGAGACTGCCCGCCTGGTAGCCAAGCGCGCTACAGCCATCGACGAGGAGTTGATTCTGCCTGTTGTGGGCGCTATTCTCTGTGTTCACATGGATGCGCTCCTCCACCGCCGCGAAGCTGCCCTGCAAGGCCGAGCCGGTAAGCTCGCTGAGGCCTGATTGGCGCGCCCATTCGTCGAGCACGTATTCGGGTGTGCGGAAGGAGGTGGTCCAGTTCACCACGGTACCACCGCCAAGCGTGCTGCCCGCCAGGACGATCACGCCCAGGTCCTTCGATGCCAGCATGCCGCGCTTCAGATAGAGTTCCGGCGTGGCCTGAGCCTCTTGCAGGGTAAAGTTCGCTTCGTTGTTGTAGCCACCCTTCTCCAGCACGATCACACTCTTGCCCGCCAGCGCCAGTTCAGCGGCCACCACACCACCGCCCGCACCAGAGCCGATCACGACCGCATCGGCCTCCAGAGTGGTGTCCTCTGTAATCTGGAGCGGCTTGATAGGTTGAGAGGCAGCGACGGGCGGCGGTTCTGGCGCCGTGTAGTCGAGCGCAGCCCAGTTGGGATTGACGCCCTGCTCAGTGGGAGCGGAGAAATAGATGAAGCCGGCCAGGCGTTTCAGAGCCTGAAAGCCCTGGCGCAGCGAGGCCACGGGGCTATTCGCCATGGCCAGCAGATAGCGCTCGCGCTGGGCCTGCGAGAGCGCGAGAAAGCGCTGCGGTCCCCTGAAGAGGAGCAGGCCGCCGAGGGGGCTGGCCAGCAAGGTCAGCAACTGGCGAAACTCGGTCTGGGCCTGCGCGCTCTCCCACGCCAGCGCCTCGGCGGCCAGCAGGGCGACGTTCAGGTCGCTGGCACGGCGCCGGTAGTAGTCAACTACCATCTGGGTGCTTCCAAGCGGCGGCTCAAGCGAGGGCAGAAGCGTATCGCAGACAGCTTCTAGGATAGCAAACTCATCCCGTGAGAGCCAGCCGGCGACGCGGCCCTCCGTTGGCGTAGTACTCGCAGACGAGGTGACAGCCATGAATGGGACCTCCTTCGGAGATATGATGACCATTGCTGTGTAAAAGAATGAGATCGGACGTAGTACTGCTTGCGTAGTATAACATATTCTCTCACGACATCGAACCAGGGATTAGACAGCCTCAACTCCCGCATGCTATACTGCCTCGTAGCAGCTTGCATATTTTCGTCGATGGAGAGTGTACTATCATGACCACAAGCAAACGTTCCTCGCAGGAGGCCCACGGACTCAAGGGGTCGCAGGAGAAGATCCACGAGCTACAACGTCTGAGAGAAGAGGCCATGCTCGGCGGTGGCCAGAAGGGCATCGATACTCAGCACGCCAAGGGGAAGCTCACGGCGCGCGAGCGACTGGATCTCCTGCTCGATCCGGGCAGCTTCAACGAGCTAGATATGTTTGTGGCCCATCGCTCCACAGATTTTGGCCTGCAAGAGCGCAAATTCCCCGGTGATGGCGTCGTGACAGGCTACGGGCAGATCGACGGGCGCCTGGTCTACGTCTTCTCGCAGGATTTCACCGTCTTTGGCGGCTCGCTCTCCGAGACGCATGCCGAGAAGATCTGCAAGGTCATGGACCTGGCGATGAAGAACGGCGCGCCCGTGATCGGCCTGAACGATTCCGGCGGGGCGCGCATCCAGGAGGGCGTGGTCAGCCTGGGGGCCTACGCCGATATTTTCTTGCGCAACACGCTGGCGTCGGGCGTGGTGCCGCAGATCTCCGCCATCATGGGACCGTGCGCCGGGGGAGCTGTCTATTCGCCCGCCATCACCGACTTCATCTTTATGGTCGAGAAGACAAGCTACATGTTTGTCACCGGCCCGAACGTCGTGAAGACGGTCACACACGAAGATGTGACGTTCGAGGAACTAGGCGGCGCGATGGTCCACAACAGCAACAGCGGGGTAGCGCACTTCTTCTGTCCCAGCGAGCCTGATTGCATCCGCATGATCCGCACCCTGATGAGCTATCTCCCAGCGAACAACCTCGATGACCCGCCCCGCATCGTCCCCGTGGATTCGCCCACACGCGCCGAGGAGGCGCTGAACAGCATCATTCCCGACAACCCCAACAAGCCATATGATATGAAGATGGTGATTCAGCACATCGTTGATGACGGCGTCTTCTTCGAGGTGCAGGAGTATTTCGCCAGAAACATCATCGTGGGCTTCGCGCGCCTCAACGGGCGCCCGGTCGGCATTGTCGCGCAGCAGCCGAACGCGCTGGCGGGCGTGCTCGACATCAATTCGGCGGACAAAGGAGCGCGCTTTGTGCGCTTCTGTGATTGCTTCAATATCCCGATCATTACCTTCGTGGATGTACCGGGCTTCCTGCCGGGTATCAGCCAGGAACACGGCGGCATCATCCGTCACGGAGCCAAGTTGCTCTTCGCCTACTGCGAGGCCACTGTACCCAAGATCACCGTGATTACACGCAAGGCCTACGGCGGGGCATACGACGTGATGAGCAGCAAGCACGTGCGCGGCGATATCAACTACGCCTGGCCCACGGCCGAGATCGCCGTCATGGGCGCGGAAGGCGCCGTCAATATTCTCTTCAAGGACGAGATTGAGCATGCTTCAAACCCTGACCAGCGGCGCAAAGAGCTGATCGCCGAATACACCGAGAAGTTCGCCAACCCCTACATCGCCGCCAACCGCGGCTACATCGACGAGGTCATCGAGCCGCGCTACACCCGCACGAAACTCATCACGGCGCTGGAGATGCTCAAGAATAAACGCGACAGCAACCCACCGAAGAAACATGGGAATATCCCGCTGTAAGCCTCAAAGTATCTCACGGCAGTGCGTAAAAGCCGGTATCCATCGTCTTCAAGGCCTTGAGGATGGCTGGAAGGAACATAGCCTCTCAAATCGCATTCGCGGGCTAGATAGGCGAGGGCATCATCCAACCATTGCCGTACCTCGGCCTCCTCCAGGAAGGGATGCTGGTTGTCATAATCTATGACACAATCCAGAATCAACGCCGAGAAGGTGCGCAGGAAGACCGCATCCGTCCCCTGCTCCCCGATGCTGGCCTTCAGATTGTCCGCCGTCTGCGAGCCGATGGCGCGCATGGCTTCGGGAGAATAGAGCCCGCCCTCGATCCAGTGCGCCAGGATGGGATAGGCATACTCGTCACGCACAACGGGTCGGGCGAACCCAGCAGCGCGAGGAGTTCAGGAGCCAGGGATGCCGCGCTGGCTCCGGCGGGCACCGCATAGTCAGCCGCAACGATCGACTGCCAGAAAGCATTATTCACATGTCCCCTTTGCGACTATAAGAAAACAACAACCATAAGAAACAGGTGGAGTCGGGTTGAGCATCCACGGAGACACCAACAGCAAGGAGGGCACTTCTCGTGGGTGCCTCTCTATATTACGCCATGGATCACCGATTTCTTTCAACAGCGAAGCGCGCTGGGAAGGAATGGGGAGCAAGCAATAGTTAGCGCGCTTTTTCGATCAGTTCCAGCAGGACGCCATTGGCGCCCTTCGGGTGGATGAAAATGGCGCGGCCCTCGGCGGCGATGCGCGGCTGCTTGTCCAGTACGGGGACGCCCTGGGCCTGCATGTCGGCGAGCGCTGCATTGATATCATCGACTTCGAGGCAGATATGATGCAAGCCCTCGCCGTGCTTCTCCAGGAACCTCAGCAGGCTGGCATTGGCGCCGGTCGGCTCGATCAATTCGATTTCGCTGCCTCCTGGCCCGCCCATCGGCAGAAAGGCGATACGCACCTGCTCGGTTGGCACCTCTTTGATCTCGCCGGGCGTGATACCAAGCGTATCGCGGTAAAAAATCAGGGCCTGCTCGATGTCGCGCACAATAATGGCCACATGGTCAATGCGCTTTGGCATGGGAATCTCCATTCTCGCGCCCTGGTATCGGTGTCCCCCATCCTCCTTGTGGCAGGCAGCCGACCTGCTGAAAGTCCGTCTGCCGCAGCGTATGCGGGATAATCGCGAACAGGCCAACGCCTAGTTGGATCGAACTCGTCAGGGTACGCAGCGCCATTAAGGCCCCGATGCGCGTCTCCTCACTATAGTTCAACAAATCGACCATCTGCTCAAACTCGGCCTGGGTAAGCACCTCATAGGTCAAATCCGGCTGTACCAGGAGGCTGAGATCAAGATCAACATAGGACAGGCGATCTGCTTCGATCACAGGAGGCTGAATAACGGAGGCATACGTGTGCAGCAAGGCCTGGCCATCATAGAAGGCACTGAGCAGATACCAGCGCTGGGGCCAGAAAAATTGCAGGCAGTTATAGCGCAAGGGACGCGCCCTTGTCGTCCATTCCATCGATGTGCCTGCGGGCAGCCAGAGACGGATACAATCCCCCGATGGCGCCGCCACTTCTTCATCGCTCAGACGTGTTGTGTGATGCAATCGATATGCGCGCCACGTTCCCCGCAGCGCCTGGTCATAACTCCGACTCTCCACCCGGAAATCTGGTTGCATGATAGCTCTCCCTTCCATCAGCTTCATAGTACGCAAATTTGTTCATATCGTCAAGCATAAGGCTTTTCTTCCCATGAGATGCCTGGCTAAAGCCTGATTCTAACGGTACACGCACTTCAAAAAGCAGGCACAGCGTATCGTTGTGTTGTACAATAAAGGAGCGCTAGAGGACCACTAACGTGTCACCGGAGACCAGAGAAACCGAAAACGAGATCATATGCGTTGTCCAAATTGTCAAACTATCAACCCACCACAGGCTAAGTTCTGCCTGGAGTGCGGGAATCGTCTTGTCGTCTGTCCCACGTGCAGCACGGTCAATGTGCCTGCGGCAAAATTCTGCATTGAGTGCGGTACGCCCCTGGTATCCAGAGCCGGGAATAGCGCGGCTGCATCCCTGGTAGACAATAATAACACGTCTGGCAACACCAGACGGACACAACCACTGCCAGATGTCCTGGAACCGCCTGAGGAGAGGCGAGTTGTCACTATCATGTTCGCAGACATTACGGGTTCGACGCCGCTGGCGGACCACCTTGACCCCGAAGAGATGCGCGCGATTCTGTCAAGCTACTTCAATCTGATGACGGAGCAGATCAGGCGGCACGGTGGGACCGTTGAGAAATATATAGGCGACGCGGTAATGGCGGTTTTCGGACTGCCGATCGCGCACGAGGATGATCCCGACCGCGCTATTCGCGCTACGCTCGACATGCAGAGGGCGCTCGCCAGGTTCAATATGCTGCGCAAAGCCCGTGATCCGCACGTGGTGCCGTTGCAGATGCGTATTGGGATCACTACCGGTGAAGTTGCGGCCCCCGGCAACTCGCATTTCAGCAGGCGGGATTTCCTGATCACCGGCGATGCCGTCAACGTAGCCGCGCGCCTGCAACAGGTGGCGATGCCGGATACCATCCTGATTGGGGAGCGCACCTACCTGGCGACACGCGAGGTTTTCAAGTTTCAGGCCATGGCTCCTCTGCGCCTGAAAGGCAAGCCAGAGCCGATCAAGGCCTGGGTGGTCCTGGGCCTCCAGGATCACACATCCGCCATTATGCAGCATCCACGAGGTATCGAGGGGCTGGAGACCCCGCTCATCGGGCGTATACTGGAACTCACCTTGATGCACGCGACCTACGCACGCGTGCAGGCGGAGCAGCACCCACACCTGATTACCCTGCTGGGGCCGCCGGGCATTGGCAAATCGCGCCTGGTACGCGAATTCATCGAGCGGGAAGAAGAAACCTCAAAATGCACTACCTGCGAAGATAGACTCATTGCGCCGCTGGTGCTCAGAGGCCGCTGCCCACCCTATGGTGAAGGTATCACCTACTGGCCTTTGATTGAGACGCTGCGTACATTGCTGCATGCGAAAGATGAAGAAAGCCCTGAAAACCTGGACAGGCGCTTCACCGACTTCGTGCGTGACACATTGAGCATCGCCAAACGCAGTGAGGACCCGCTGGAGGTCGCCAGCGCCATTTCACGCAGCATTGGCAGGGGCTTGAGCGGCCAGATGAGCGAGCAGGGTCCCGCTCAGCGAGAAAGGGAGCGCCAGCGCGCGACACACGGCAAAGTCCCCGATCAGGGAGCTGTGCAGACCACATTACTGCGCGCGTGGCGCATCTTGCTGGAGTCCCTGGCACAACAGCAACCCTTGATCCTGGTGATCGATGATCTACAGTGGGCAGACGAGGCACTGCTCGACCTGCTGGAGCACCTGATGGAGCGCATCACCAGCGTGCCCCTTCTTCTCATCTGTCCCGCACGCCCAGATTTCTTTGAGCGACGACGGGATTGGGGAGGCGGGCGGCGCAATTTCACGACGATTGCCCTGGAGGCTCTCTCGCAGGAAGATACCGGCGAACTGATTAACGCGCTCCTCAAGGGAAGTGACCTGCCAGAAACGCTCCGTCATACGATCCAGAGTCGCGCCGAAGGCAATCCTTTCTTTGTGGAAGAGATCGTACGCATGCTCATCGACCAGGGTGTGCTTGTGTACGATGATCACTGCTGGCATGTGCGCTACCACAATGGCGCGCTCCTGAGTGAACTGGCAACCCCGGCGGCGCCTCCCGATGATTCACTGTTGGATCAGCACTACGTTCTGCCGCTGCCGCGCGTACCCGATACCATTCAGGGCGTGCTCACGGCGCGTGTCGATCTGCTGAACTCTGTAGAGAAGCGCGTCCTCCAGCAGGCATCGATCATCGGCCGCACCTTCTGGCTGGCAGGGCTGCTCGAACTGACCTCGGAGCTGGAACTTGATACCATCACCCACACACTCGAAGCGCTGATGGATCGCGATTTCATCGTGGAGACCAGGCAGCAGGCACGCAGTCCGGTAGATGACGACCGCGTATTTAGCTTCAAGCACATCTTAATCCGCGACGTGGTCTACAATAATCTTTCACGGGTGCGGCGCTGCCAGGAGCACGCCCGCCTGGCCCTGTGGCTGGAAGAGAAGACGGCGGGTCACACAGAAAACTTCGTGGAACTGCTGGCCTACCACTACCAGCAGGCCCTGGCTACGTGGCCGACCGGGCTGGTCGCCAGCGCTATCAACATCGATGACATGCACGATCAGGATACTGGCTCCTCGACCGAGCCGCTGCAACTGACGCGCGCGGAGGTGCGCCGCCGGGCGATCATCTACCTGAGCATAGCAGGCGACCAGGCGCTGCATAGCTACTACACCATCCGCGCTATCCAGGCATATGGCGAAGTACTGGACATGCTGGATGAGAGCAACGCCGATAAGGTGACCCTGGCCAGGATGCATGAGAAGCTGGGCGATGCCTATACGCAGCGCGCGAATACGAATGACGCGTGGAACGAGTATCGCCAGGCATTGCAGATCGTAAAGGAAGAGCCGCAGGCAGACAGCAGCGAGCTGTTACATCTATATGATCGCCTGGCGGAGCTAGCTACCCGTTGGTTCAGTTTATTCAGGCCGCTCCCCGACATGCAGGAGGTGCGCTCCTACATTGATGCAGGCTTAAAGCTATCTGAGGATCGACCGGCCAGCGCCGACCGCGCGGCCTTCCTCACCTACCTGGCAATGTGGTACCTGCACCAGGGAACACATGATAACACGGAAATAACCGGGCTGGCGCTGCAAAGCGGACTTGAGGCACGGCGCATCGCGGAGGAAGCTGATGACGCCGGCGTGCTATGGGTTGCACTGGATGCGCTCGGCGTTATCTACATGTATCAGAACAAATACCAGGATTCGCACAAGGCCCAGCACGACCGCCAGAAACTGGCCGCGCGCATCAGCAGCCGCGAGGAGTTGCACGATCTGTACTACTCCCTGGGCAATGCGCACGAATACGTCAGCGACTATCCATCGGCCGCCAGGTGGCTGGGCGAATCGTGGCGCATCGCCCAGACAATGGAGAGTCCATCGCTCCTGCTCATCAGTATGCTGGGGCGGATGTATGTGTGGTACGAATGGAACCGCTGGGATGATGCTCGCGAGGTCGCGCAGAGCATCATCCAATTGATCGATCAGTACCAGCTTGAAGAGCACTGGCAGCTTAAAATATTCGAGCAACTCGCGCTTATCGCGTACCGCACAGGCCAGGAGGAAGAGGGGGACGGCTACATCCGCCAGTACAAGCGCATCTCCAGTAAAATAGGCGGCGCCTCCCCAACGCTGCCCATGATCTCCCTCGCGCGCGAGGATTGGACACACGCAGCAGCCGAGATCAGAGAGTCTCTGAAGCAGGAAGAACCCTTCCCCTCGCCAATCATGCTGGCCCACCTGGCCGAGCTTTCCGTCATCACAGGAGAGGATGCCGCGACGCAACAGGCGCTTTGTGAACGCGCCATGGTCCTTGCGAAGGAGGCAGGAGCGCGTAAGTATCTAGGGGTAGCCCTGCGAGCGCGGGGCTATATGCACCTGGAGCAAGGAAACTGGTCAGCAGCAGAGGCCGACCTGCAAGAGGCGCTGCGCTGGTTCAAAGAGCTGGATCTGCCCTGGGAACGCGGGCAAACCTTCTACTGCCTGGGGCTGCTCTACCGCCGCCGGACAGACACACTCCAGCAAGCTAATAGCAAAGCACGAGAGGAAGATATCGGCCGGGCACGGTACCATTTTGACAAGGCGCTCGGCTTCTTCGAGTCGCTTAAGGCCGTATCTGACGCCGAACGCGCCAGGCTGGCGCTGAGGCAGGACCGGACGACCCCTGTATAACCTAGCGTATCTCCCACAGGGTAGGCGCGTGCCACAATTGGGTAGAGTCCCACACAGAGCCCATCTGCGGCGGCAGCACGGAGATATGCACCTGGTCAAGGTTCGCTCCGGCGGCTTTGATATGGGCACGCATACTGTTCAAGGCCACTTTTGGCGAATTATTTGTGCGGCTCAGGTGGGAGAGCCAGAGCCAGCGCACGCTGTCGGAACGCCAGGTGCGCAATACGGCGCTGGCAGCCTGGTCATTGGAGAGATGGCCTGTCGCACTGAGAATGCGCTGCTTGAGCGAATAGGGGTAGGGACCGCGCAGCAGCATCTGGCGATCGTGATTCGACTCCAATACAAGCAGGTCGGCATGGCTCATCATCTCAAGCATGAGCGGCGTCACTTCACCAGTATCGGTGGCCACACAGACCCGGCAACCCCCGGCATGGAGCAGGTAGCCACAGGGGGAGACGGCATCGTGCGAGACTGGGAAAGAGAAGACCTCGATATCGCCGATGATGCGGCGAGAGCCAACTGGCAACGGCAAGAAGCCCGGTATCTCGCCTGCCTGCTCCACCTGGTTCTGTTGATAGGAGTAGAGCCACATCGATGTCGTCTCCAGCTCGTAGCTTGAGCTTGCATCCATGGTCACAAGCGAGCCGGAATCCGCACGCCAGGCACCTTCAGCGAGTCCGCGCGCGATGGCCTCGAAGGTGCCAGGAGCGGTAATCAGGGGGATGGCATAACGCTTCAGCATAGGCGGAAGGCCCAGGACGTGATCGCTATGCTCGTGAGTCACAAGGATAGCCTGGAGCTGTGCCGGGGTGACGCCTACGCTGCGCAAACGATCAACGAGAATACGGCCTGATAGGCCGGCATCCACCAGCAATTTTGTGCGTCCTTGAGGTCCGGCCTCTACCAGCAGTGCATTGCCGCTGCTTCCACTTCCCAATGAAATGACTCGCATGATCTTATCTACCCTACATGCTCTGTTC
>JALYVR010000086.1:10748-11876 GCA_030853145.1 Chloroflexota bacterium
TCAGAGGGCAAGCCAGATCGCGTGATATGCTCAATAACGCGCCGCTGCCGCAGCAGGGCGTAATCGCTGGCGAAAAGGATGCGGTCCGCGCCAACGAGGTGCGCCACAATGGGGAAAATCGTCTCCCGGTAGAGATAGATAGTGGCAGCAGTATCATACCACACGGAGGCCGCGATGCGTTGAATCTCCGGCATCAAGGTATAGAAAGGCAGGCCACCGCCCCAATGCGCGGCGATGAAACGCACATCAGGGAAGGCGCTCAGGAAGGCCACGATATCCTGTAGGGAGACATTGCCTTTACCAGGATAGAGGTGGCCGACGGGTTCGCTGCAATGGGACATGACCAATAATTGATAGTGGCGCACGATATCCATCAGGGGAGCTAGCAGGTCGGTATCGCTCAGCCGGTAGCCCTGGCCGTGGGACATAAGTTCACCCAGGCCGATCATGCCCGCGCGGGCGCAGCGTTCCAGCTCGCGCCGGGCGCGCGCTCCCGCCGTCGGCTGGATGACCGCCATGCCATAGATATGCCCTGGATAGCGGCGCAGGGCATCAATCACATAGCTATTCGTCTCCTCAATGAGGCCAGGATCGCTCCAGCCAAACGAGAAGGCCACCGAGGCATCAACGCCCGAAAGCTCCATCTCCGCCACCAGGTCTTCCGCGCTCGCCATCCTGGCGCGTGGATCGTTATAGAGTTCATTGAACCAGGGATCGCGCTCACAATAGCGCTCACGGTGATCGCGAATATCTGGCGGAAAGAGATGGGTGTGAAAATCGATGAGCATAGCGGTCGCTCCTAGCCACCAGGCGCAGGGTAGCGGCGCCTGTACACAGTAGTATGCATAGGTACATTCTAACATAGGAGGGGAGAACTGATAAGCATAGAGGCGATGGTTGTCCTTGCTTGCCTGAAAATCAAGCAAGCGGGGACAACCATCGCCTCTATGGTACTGACAATGCGTTTTGATTCTTACCTCAATTTTACTGAGAGACACACGACGACACGCTCACCCCTGGCCGACCTGCGCCGGCGCTCCAGGAGGCTGTTGAGAAGCCCGGCCCACTCCTCAGAGTGGCATCCACCTCTTCTGTGCTCTCGCCCTCACGGCTCCCACTCACACCACG
>JALYVR010000685.1 GCA_030853145.1 Chloroflexota bacterium
CTGTAACAACAGGGACGGCGAGGCAAGCCACGCGCTACGGAATACGACCCGCATCTTATTTCGTGTACGGGCCCCGCTCGCCGGTTATTATCTATGATACCAGCACCGATTGCACCAGATTCGTGCCGAAATGATAGCCGAGCTCGCGGTAGTCGTTGATTGACCACAGGGCCAGTTCGCAGCGTTTGCCGACTTCGATGCTGCCCACTTGATCCTGCAGCGCCAGGGCGCGCGCGCCGTTGATGGTGATCGCCGCCAGGGCCTCTTCGAGTGTCATGCCCATGGCGGACATAGCCAGCCCCAGGATCATCTGCAAGTTCTCGCAATAGGACGTGCCCGGATTGAAATCGCTGGCCAGGGCAACGTGGAGGCCGCGATCAATCAGGCGCCGGGCCGAGGGATAGGGGGTACGCAGGGTATAGGAGCAGCCGGGTAGGAGCGTGGCCACGACGCCGGCCTCGCGCATGGCATCCAGGTCCTCATCGCTGGCATAATCCAGGTGATCGGCGGAGATCGCCCCCAGTTCTGCCGCCAGGCGTGCGCCGCCGGAGGGACTCAACTGATCGGCGTGAATCTTGAGTTGGTAGCCGAGCGCCTGTGCCTGGGTAAGGATATGGCGGCACTCATCTACAGTAAACGCCTCGCGCTCGCAGAAGACATCACAAAAGCGCGCCAGTCCAACAAATGAGGGCAGCATCTCGTTGGTAACCAGGTCCACATAGGCAGCGCGCCGGTCCCTGTATTCCGCAGGGACGGTGTGCGCGCCAAGAAAGGTGGGTACCACGCGCAGGCGGTAGTGCCTGGGCGTGGTCGTCGTTTCGAGCGCACTCAGGTTGTTGATGATGTGTAGGCAGGCCTCTTCGGTTACCTTATCCAGGCCATAGCCAGTTTTCACTTCGACGGTCGTCGTGCCGTAGAGCCGCATCGTATCCAGCCGCGCACTCGCCAGTTCTATCAGCCCTTCCGTGCTGGTGCGGCGCGTGGCTTCAACCGTGGCCTGGATGCCGCGTCCCTGGGCAAGCAGGTCACCATAGCTCACACCTGCGCGGCGCAGGTGAAACTCCTCCGCACGGTCACCGGCGAATACCAGGTGCGTATGCGAATCCACCAGGCCCGGCGTGATGACGGCTCGCTGCGCGTCAACAATCGTAATGCCGTCTTTGTAGGTAGAGGTCGTTTGTTGGAACATAGGTTCGGCATCATCGTCTGGTCCAATCCAGACGATCTCGCCGTGCCGCACGGCCAGCGCGGCATCGGTGATCACTTGCAGCGGTCCGCTGCCACCAGGGATGGGCTGTTGCGCAATCGTGACAAGTTGCCCGATATTGCGAATAACGGTATTGGCCTGGATCTGCGGCTGCGATGGGTCGGGTATCATAAATCGGTCTCCCTCCCGAAGAAATCTCGAATGTACCCCCCTTTTATAACATAAGCCCTGGAGCAGAGCAATCCCCTGATCCGCGTAGGGGCGATGGCTTGCCTCACCCATGGAAGCCTACACGGGCGAGGCAAGCCGTCGCCCCTACGCGGATCGCCGGGCGCACAACGGAGCACACCTTTCCAGGGCTTGCTCTAGACACCTGGATTTGTTACACTGTTCAAAGACACCAGGATGCGCGGGGGCGAGAGGAAGGAGTATGTATGCGAGCAATCGATGATAGCAGCGACAAGTATGCGGCTGTCCTGCGTGAGCTACAGGTCTGGAGGCAGTTGCCTGAGAGCGACGTGTCACGCTTGCTGCGCGGCTACTTCCTGGTCACTGATGACTTTCGTGAAATGGAAGAGCAGGGCCTGCTGACGATGGCTTTTGTCGGCGATGAATATGTGATCAGCATGACGACCCTGGGACGCCTCTGGCTTGAGCAATACAACGCGGATCACACGAACGAATAGCAGGGAGAACCACCATGCCCGAAGACAAGGACGAGGCGTTTCCATACGCCACTATTGGTACCGACGAGGCCAGGCAGATGATCGAGGCCGGAGCCCATGTCATCGATGTACGGCGACCCGATGAATGGACGCGCGGCCACATTTCACAGGCCGAACTTGTGACAATCAGCGGCGTTTATGCCTTTGGCAAAGCGCTGCAAGACCTGAACTTGCCCACGGATGAAGACGTAATCTTTGTATGCGCATCGGGCCAGCGCAGCGCCATGGCCTCTGAAATCGCCTTGCTCGTCGGCCTGCGGAAAGTATCCAATCTAGCGAACGGCATGAACGGCTGGGCTGGCCGTGGTTACCCCGTGGAGCATTAAGGCGCCGGTAAGCGACGCCGCACACATATTTTGTTTCGTGTCATGAAAAAACTATCTGGGAGGAGACATCACTCATGCCCTTACTAGAAGGAAAAACGGCGCTTATTTTTGGTGTTGCCAACCACCGTTCCATTGGCTGGGCCATCGCGCAGGCGCTTTCCGCCGAGGGGGCGCGCATCGCTCTGACGTACCAGGAGCGCATGGAGAGGTATGTGCGGGACCTGGTCAAGGATATCCCCAATACACCCGTCATTGAGTGCGATGTTCAGGACGATGAGCAGCTTGACACCGCCTTCGCGAAGACGGCCGAGGCCTTTGATGGCGGACTGGATATCCTGATCCACTCCGTAGCCTTCGCGCCTAAGCAGGAGATGGAGAATCCCTTCTGGCAGACAAGTCGGTCTGGCTTCCAGACCGCTCTGGATATCAGCGCCTACTCCCTGACCGCCCTGGCCCGGCGCGCCGTACCGCTGATGCAGGCGCGAGGCGGCGGCAATATCCTCACCTCGACCTACATGGCGAGCGAGCGCGTAATGCCTAAATATAACGTGATGGCCGTGGCCAAGGCCGCCCTGGAGTGCAGCGTGCGCTACCTGGCCTATGAACTGGGCGAGTACAATATTCGCGTGAACGCTGTCTCGCCTGGCCCACTCAACACGCTGGCGGCGCGCGGCGTCTCCGGTTTCACTACGATGCGCGATCACATGTCGGAGGTCGCGCCCCTGCGCCGCAACATCGAGCAGAGCGAGGTAGGAGATGCCGCGCTCTTCCTGTGTAGCCCGATGGCGCGCGCGATTACCGGCGAAATCCTGTTCGTGGATGCCGGCTATAACATCATGGGTGGCTAAGGCTAGGGGCTAAGGCATGGTTTTTTAGAATGAGCCGCAAAAGGGAGAAAG
>JALYVR010000686.1 GCA_030853145.1 Chloroflexota bacterium
ACTGCGAGGTTCGCCTTCAGCCAGCTTGCTGCCATAATCCAGCACGCAAACATGGTCCGCGACGGCCTGCACGATGCGCATATTGTGTTCGATCAAGAGCAGCGTCGTGCCGACCTCGTCGCGCCACTTGCGCAGGTTAGTGGCCAGGTCGTCAACCTCCTGGGGAGGCACGCCGGCCGCCGGCTCGTCCAGCAACAGCAGGCGCGGCTGCAACACCAGGGCGCGCGCCACGCCGACCAGCTTTTGCAGGCCGAAGGGCAGGTCGCCGGCCACACGGTCGCTGTAGGCTTGCAGACCAAGCAGGGCCAGCGTCTCGCGCGCGTGCTGGCGCGCTCTGGCATCCTCGCGCCTGGCCGGGCCAAACGGCAGCAGGCCCTGCCAGACCCCGGCACGCAGACGCGTATGCTGGGCCGTCAGCAGGTTGTCCAGCACCGTCATGCTGGTGAATAGCTGGAGTTGCTGAAATGTGCGCCCGATGCCAAGCACCGCCCGCTGGTTGGCTTTGAGCACGAGCAGTTCGTGATCGGCGAAACGGATGCTACCGGCGGACGGTTTGATCAGCCCGCTGATACAGTTGAGCACCGTCGTCTTGCCGGCGCCATTGGGTCCCACCAGGGCAAAGATCTGCCCCTCGGCGATCTCTAACTCCATGTCAGAGATGGCCAGCAAGCCGCCAAAACGCACAGTCAGGCCGTGAATAGTCAGCAACGGCGCGCGCTGCTCCTGTGTCATGCTTGACCTCCTCGCCTGTTCAGGCGCTGGATCGTGGTGTTACCTCGTTCCACCAGGCTGCTCAGGCCGCTGGGGAAGAAAATCAGGGCCAGCAGCAGCAACAGGCCATAGACGCCTGTGATGAGCGTCGAGACCTGGATTTGCAGCGCGCCGACGCTGAGCGGGCTGGGGAGCTGGCCCAACAGAAGGGGCAGCGCGCCAACGAAGATCGCGCCCAACACCGAGCCGGTGATGGAGCCAAGGCCACCCACGACAATCATCGTGAGGAAGGCGATGGTCTGGTCCGCGCTCGACATGCTGGAATCGGCGGTGGCGGCCCAGGTGGCATACAAGGCCCCGGCCAGGCCAGTAAGCATGGCGCTGATCACAAAGGCCAGCAATTTGTAATGCACCAGGTTGATGCCGAAGGCTTCGGCGGCGGTCTCATTATCGCGCAGGGCCACCCAGGCCCGCCCCACGCGCGAATGCAGTAGGTGATAGATAAAGAACAGCAGCGCGACAACGCAGCCAAGCACGATGAAGTAGAGCGCGTGGTCATCGCTGAGCAGGGCCGGTAGATTGTTGAGGGCGTAGTTCTGCCGGCCAGCGCTGGTATCCCACAGGTTGAGCAGCGCGCCGCATACAAGGACCAGCCCCAGCGTCACAATCGCCAGGTGCGCCCCGGAGATACGCAGCGCCGGCCCGCCCACGATCAGGCTCAACACAGCGGTGACCAGCAGCGCCGCCAGCAGGCCCACCCAATAGGGCTGATTGAGGTCGTTGGTACACCAGGCCAGCATATACGCGCCGATGCCGAAGAAGGCCGCGTTCCCCAGCGAGGGCTGCGCGGCATAGCCCGTCAGCAAGTTCTGCGCCAGAGCGGCGATGATCAGGATGCCGATCAACGAGATGCGATGCAGCTCAAAGCCCGCGCTGAAGCCAAAAACCTGGTCATAGACCGTGGGCAGCAGGGCCAGCAGCAGCAGACCGCTACAGCCCACGATCCAGCCACGCAGCCGGTAGAGCGCGCGCATTGTCTTCTCAGTTGCCATAGTGCAAACTCCCTTGCTTGCGGAAACGCTCCCACCCGCGTAGGGATGCGGCATTTCGTGTAGAGGCGCCGCTAGCCTGCGCCCCGGTCCCTACGCGATACAGGCCCACCCGTGCTTGACAGAGTACTACGCAGAAACGTGTGCCGCGAATCATCAGACGCGGCGCAGCCTGGCCCGCCCCCAGAGACCCTGCGGACTGAACAACAGTACCAGCACAAAACCACCAAAGATCAGCGTCTCGCGGATACCTGGATCGCTGATATTGATCGGACCCAGCGTGCGGCCGGCGAGCAGAAAGGTCAGGATCGTATCGGCCAGCCCCACCAGGATGCCCCCGACGAGCGCGCCCGGCAGGCTGTCCAGCCCGCCCAGCACCGCTCCCACGAAGGCCAGCAGCAGCACGGGGTCCATAAACTGCACATCGATGAGCTGCTGCTGGCTGGCCAGCAGCACGCCGGCAATCGCCGCCACCAGCGCGCTCAAGGCCCAGACCAGCATAAAGATCAGCCCCACAGGCGCGCCCATCAAGCGAGCCGCCGGAATGTGGTCCGCCATCGCGCGCATGGCGATGCCCAGCCGGCTACGGGTCAGAAACACGTGCAGGCTTAGCATCACCAGGCCCGTCACTACGAGCACGATGATGTCGATAGCCGAGAGATAGAGGCCGGCGACGCGCAACGCCAGCCCCTCAAAGGGTGTGGGGAAATGCTGCCCCGAAGAGAGCTGGGGCCAGATGGCCTGCACGATAGTCTCCAGCACCAGAGCCAGGGCCAGCGTGGCGATGGCTTTGGTGAAGACCGGCGCGTGCAGGACCGGGCGCGCGAAGCCGCGTTCCAGTACCATCCCCAACACTACCGCGAAGAGCATCGTAATACCCAACGCCAGCCAGAAATTCAGGCACGGCCCCGTCATCAAGATATACATAAAACAGGCGCAGACCGCGGCAATCGCGCCATAGGCAAAGTTCAACACCCCGGTCGTGCGATACACCAGCACAATGCCCAGGCCCAGCAACCCGTACAGGCTACCAATAACCAGACCCGCAATGATGACCTGTAGAAACGCCAGCATCGATGTTGCCTCCCTGGTCACAATACGACACATGACTCACTTATCATATTACAAGTATCATGCCATGAGAAAGGCTGGCTGTCAAGTCCAGACATCAGTATTGAAAAATCGTTCATGCCACGCGTAAGGTCACAGGGCGCAGGCCTTGTCGGCGGGCAAGAGGAGCCGAAGCGGCGCCCGTACATGAAATCAGGCAGAGCAGCCAGGGAAGATGTGTGGGAGAGAGTGGGGCCTGGCCTTTCGTGTACGGGCGCCGCTGGCCTCATTGGTTGATACTCAATCATGTGTCATGCATATGTCGTGTTGGAGCAGGGCATCCC
>JALYVR010000687.1 GCA_030853145.1 Chloroflexota bacterium
GTGCTCTCCCCATCAACCGAGAAGTTCGATCGCGGCAACAAGCTAGAGGCCTACAAAGCCTGCCCTACGATTCAAGAGATCATGCTGATCAACCAGTTTACGCAGTCCGTTGATGTCTACCGGCGCAGCGAGCAAGACGACACCTCCTGGAGCCGTATATCTTATGGCCCTAACGCAGACATTGAACTGAAGTGCGTAGATGTGCGTGTCTCTATGCGTGAGATATATAAGGGGATTGACTTCGATGAGCCGCTGGTGGAGGAATAGGGAACAAATACTCCCGTAAAAGCATCTCTGTATCAAGAACTATTATCTTTTACATAGAAAGAGGTCCAGCATCCGGATACTCACTGAGAAGAGAAAAGCGAGAACAGATATGCAACACGGTAAATGGTATCTTTCCTTAATGCTGCTCTGTATAGTGACAGGGCTGATGTTGTCTGCGTGTGGTTCCCGTGTAGGAACGTCATCTCAAGGGATAGCAGCAAATGCACAACCAGACACGCTCACCATTACGATTCCTTCGCTAGCGCTACAGAGGCCCGTCAGGATTCAAATCCTGGCTAAGGTTGACCAGGTACGGCAACTCTACCGGGTAACAACCACACTCCCGCCATACCAGCAGCCACCCGCCTGCACGCAGCAGATGGGTGTACGCTATGGCCTGACTTTTCTGGCAGGCGGGAAAAAGATGGTCAGCGCTACCTACGATAGCAGTGGTTGTGGATTGGTCACATTCAATCAGAATGATAGGCGCAACCCAACCCAGGAATTCTCGGTTCTGTTGGGCCACGCGATCAAAGACACGACTCCACCTGTTCAGATGGACCAGCTCATCGTCATTCATACGGTGAATGCCTCTCAGCCACCAATACATGCGAAAATAGGAGCTGCGGGCGCCCAGCGCATCTATGATGCCCTGCTCAAGTTGCCCACAAGCGCGAACCTTCCAGAATGCGCGAATACCACAGGCCCGCGCTATGATCTTTCCTTCCAGCAGGCAAATGGAGATTTTCCTCTCGATATCACGATTGCTGCTACCGGCTGTACCAGCTTTGTGGAAGAGAAAATACGCACCGCTACGCCCGCATTCCGCTACCTGTTGGAGCAAAAGATGGCTGAGGCTGGAGCGGCAACTGCCCGGCCAGATAGCCTGGCGTTGGCGATCTCAGATGCGAACACAGCGAAAAAAGGACTGATGGTGGATAGGCATGATCTGCTAGATACACTCTATCGTACAATTTATGCCCTTCCCCCAGCCCAGAACCAGGCAAAGAGTTGTACAACTCAAGGTACACAGAAACACTACTCTCTCTTTTTTGAGCAGGACGGGGTGTTTATTCTGACTGTTGAGGCCTATAAAGGCGGGAAGGCCGGGTGCGAAAGAGTCACATTTGCGGATGGGAGCGTGCGGCAACCAGATCAGCAATTCTGGACGCTGGTGGAGCAAGCACAGGCAATAGCAATCCAGGCTTGATGCCCTGTCCAGGGCGGCAAACCTCCGCTGGACACCGAATGCGAAGCTTGCTACCAGTTACAGCCAGTTCAGCTTATCAGGATTGACCACATAATAGAGATGCGAGATCTGCTCGCCCTCGATCTGGAAGAGAATGGCGCCAATGGGTTTGTCGTTGAGGTAGCCAACGAGGGCGGGCTGGCCATTGACCTCGCTGACGCGCGTAACCATGTCAGCGGGCAGACTGCGCAGGGCGCCAAAGTAGCCGCGGGCGACTTTATCGGGGCCGTAGACTGGCATACGGCCAGTTTTCAGCGCGGCCTTGCCGCCACTATCGCCCATCGAGACAATGTCGTTGCTCAGCAGGCTAAGCAGTCCCTGCATATCACCGTTGAGGCTGGCCTGCAGAAAACGGTTGGTGATGCGCTCCTGCTGCTCGCGCGAGACAGAGAAGCGTGCGCGGCCCTTCTCCAGGTGCTGCTGGGCACGGTGGAAGATCTGACGGCAGTTGGCCTCGCTTTTTTCGACAATGGCGGCGATCTCGCTGTATTCGTACTCGAAGACCTCGCGCAGCAGGAAAATCGCGCGTTCCAGGGGATTGAGCTTTTCCAGCATCAGCAGAAAGGCCAGCGAAAGCGTTTCTGCCTGCACCGCGGTCTCAGAGAGTTCGGGCATCTGGCCAGTGGCTATGAGTTCAGGCAGCCAGGGACCCACGTAGACCTCACGCTGGTTTCTGGCCGAGCGTAGTTGATCGAGGCAGAGACGCACAACAATCGTCGAGAGGTAGGCCTTGGGAAACTGCACCTCTTTCTCTGAAGCCTGAAGCCAGCGCAAAAAGGTGTCCTGGACGATATCCTCGGCGTCGGTTGCGCTGCCAAGCATGCGATAGGCAATGGAGAAGAGGAGCAGGCGATAGTGCTGAAAAATGTGTGCCGTGTCTTCCGGTGTGTTCATGTTCCTCTTCTCATTCTCCTTAGCGTGTGAGAGTGCGATCCATCTCCCCTATTATATCCCACTCGTTACCCGTTGGGGAAACGATGCTGGCAACCCATGCTGGATCAGGAGTTGAGCGGCCTGGCGGGCGCTGGCGAGGCTGGCATCGGCGAGGTAGCCGGCGTTGCCGATCCAGTCGCCGGCGAGGTAGAGATTGCTGACCGCGGGGACCTGGACGCCCGGCCGTGCGGCGAGGCCGCCGCTGTGTGCCGTGGGCAGCAGGCTGACAGCTTCGATGCGCGGCAGGTAGATCCGCTTGACTAGCACCGTGCGCCATCCAGGTTGCACCTGGTCCAGCCACTGCTCAAGGTCGCGCTCGTCCTGATGTGGATCGCCGGGCTGAGTGGGATCGAGTTGCTTAAAGGCGTGGATCAGCGCTCCACCTTCGGGAGCCACGCGGGCAAAGAGCGATTGGGTGGTCAGGAAACGCGGCTGCTCCAGATCAAAAGCGATGGCGTGCTGAGGCGCTGGCAGGCGACTGAGAGCGACATCCAGGCAGGCGATGTGGACAGGCTGGCTGGCCGCGATGGTCTCGCGTAGATGCGCGTAGCTCTCGCCGTCCAGCAGCTTGAGGACCTCTGCTGACGTGGTGGCGAGCAGGACCGCGCGCGCGGTCACGCGACGGCCATCGGCCAGGCGCACACCCTCGATGTGTTCACCGTGCTGGAGCAGTTCGCTGACGCGTGTGCCGCTCATAATATGCG
>JALYVR010000087.1 GCA_030853145.1 Chloroflexota bacterium
GTATACTGAGGGGGGGGGAGATCAGCGCGCGCTCTATACAGCACTCGACATTGGCACCGAATATGCCAAGGCGATCATCTTTGAAGTACAGGATGATCACGGGGTTGTGCTGGGAGCAGGCCGTCACCGGCAGAACTATGCCCATATGTCCGATGGCATCGTGACCGATATCGCGGGGGTCATCGCGGGGTGCAACGAAGCGCTTGTCCAGGCGGAGCGTACAGCCGGTGGCGTGGTGGCGCCGGCGGCGGTGATCGGCATCGCCGGCGAGCTAGTCAAAGGCAGCTCAATTACTGTCAACAAGCAGCGCCAGCAGCCGTCGAAGCTGATCACGCCAGAGGAATTGGAGGCCCTGATCTCCACGGCTCAGCAAAAATTGTTGAAAGGCGCCAAAGATCGTATCGCGGCGGAGACCGGCTACCAGAATATCGAGGTGCGCCTGACGAACGCTGCGGTCATCTCTGTACGCATTGACGGGCAGCAGATCACGAACCCGATAGGTTTCCGTGGGCGGCACTTCTCGCTGACCCTGTTCAGCGCCTTTGCTCCCCTGATGCAGTTGGGAGCGCTGGAGACCGTCGCGCAGGGCCTCGACCTGACGCTGGTCACGATTGTGGCCGAGCCATACGCGCTGGCACGCTGTCTAAGCACCAACGCCAGCGCCGATAGCGGGGCGATCTTCATTGACATTGGCGGTGGTACCACGGATATCGCCCTCGTGCGCCAGGGCGGCATCGAGGAGACGCGCATGTTCGCGCTAGGCGGGCGGACTTTTACGCGCCGTCTTGCCACGGGCAAAGGTATTGCGATCAGGGACGCTGAGAAGCTCAAGGTCATGTACAGCAACGGCGCGATTAAGGCTGGAAACGAGCGTGATGAGATACAAGGCATCCTGGCTCCTGAGTGTCAGACCTGGATGGATAGCGTCGAACTGCTCGTCGAGGAACTGGCGAAGAACGATTTGTTGCCTCCGGCCATTTATATGGTGGGGGGTGGTTCAGGACTGACCGATCTACGGCTGAAGCTTGAAAGTTTCCCGTGGACAGAGCGCCTGCCGTTCGCGCGCACGCCTATTATAGAGACAGTCCAGCCCGATATGGTCACAAGCATCGTAGATCCCGGCCAGCTCCTGCGAGATGCGCAGGATATCACACCTATGGCGCTGGCATTCCAGGCTATTGAGTTGCAGAATGAGAATGATGTCCTTGGCAGGGCGCTCTACCGGGTCATTCACAATATGCACATTTGATAGTGTGGGCGCTTTGATCCACGCAGTAGGGGGAGAGTAAGGGCCTTATGACAGAAGAACAACTCATCTATCTCAGCCCGGAAGAGGAGCTAACGGATGTACGCGAGCGCCTGGAGCATATGCCGGCGCGCCGGATCATTTTCGTGGTGCCGCCGCAGACGAAACTCCGTAGTCATGTCGGCTGGCGACTTCTTTACGCGCGCGCGCGCGAACTGGAAAAAGACGTTCTGGTTGTCAGCCCGGACCGCCAGGTCAGAGGGGTAGTCAAAGAGGCGGGGTTTAAGGTTGCTGATTCTCTGGAATCGTCTCCTACCAGCAAGCCTCGTCCCACTAGCCGCTCTGGCGCCAGAGGGAAAGGCCCTCAAGGTGCGCGCGGCGGTAGCCGGGGCGCTGGCGGCCGCCAGCGCGAGCAACGCGTAGGGCCTCGTCCGGCCCCGCGCCTGTCACGGGACCTGGCACCCGCCCAGCCATACTCCACTACTCAGGAGCCGCCATCCTCGCGACAAGAGGCCGACGAGCCGCTAGACGATCCGCTGATAGAAGAGGACATGATCACGGGAGGAGCGCCATCGCAGTCGCCGGGCTGGCAGCCTGGTACCCACCCTTCGCAGACGCGGGGACGCGATTATGAGCAGGGCTTCGATTATCAGGTTCATACGACGCCTTCGGGGCCTCCCGTATTACCTTATGGGGAGCAAGGAGCCGAGGAGGATTTCGATCCCGATCCATTGCTTGAAGATTACCACCGCTCGCAGAATATCCACAGAGCCGCGTCGCGCGGTGGGAGGCAGTCTGCCCAATTGCCGCCGCAGGATCGCGGCGTGTCCGCTGTTGAGCCACAGTCGTATTCGTATGACCCCTCTGAAGACCCTTTACAGCATAGAGAAGCTCTCTTGCACCTGCACCTGCGCGAGCAGCGCGCGGGCGTCCCTCCTATCGAGGATGTTGACGACGGAGTGCCAGAGATTGCTGAAACCCCGTATAACCTCCCGCTTGATGACGAAATAGAGTACCTTGGCGATCAGGATGATGTCATGCTGCCGGCTGCTCAGCCCGCCTGGGAGAGCCAGACTGCCAAGCTGCCGGAAGAAGCGCCCCCGCCACGCGTCTCTGGTGTCCCTCCGCGCAATACTCGTTCGGGCAAACTGCTCCCACCACGGGAGGATTTTGAGAGCGAAGAGAACCTGCCGGGGTTCGATGAATTCCCCACGCGCATTATCCCGCCCGCGTCTCCTCCCGCTCGCAGGGATAAGATGGAGTCGGCCCCGCTGCTCGCGCGCGCGCCGCTCTCTGCTCCCGCTGCGCAGCAGCAGCGTGTAACCCAGACAAGGTCGCGCCAGCTAGCTCCTCCGCCACAGCGTCCGGTGAGCGCGCCTCGACCCTCTGGCAGGCTTGCGACTCCGCCTGCCCCGCGAAAAAAGAGGCGTGGGTTGGGCAGTATGCTCATTCCGCTATTGCTCGTCCTGCTCGTGGTGTTTATCGGCATACTTGTCTATATTGGTCCATCCGCCGATGTCACCTTCGCGCTCCCCACGCAGAAATTCGGCCGCCCGCTGACGCTGACCGCGGCTGCCACTAACCAGCAGAACGCCGCTCTGCACACTCTTCCTGCGCAGGTGCTTCTCTTTGATGGGAGCGTTACGGGCCAGAGCACAGCGAGTGGGACGGCGAAGGTGGGGATCGTGAAGGCCAGGGGCGTCGTCAACTTCACAAATAAAGGCACGCAGCAACTGGTGATCCCGACCGGGACCATCGTGAGCACGCGAGGTGGCGCGCAGTTTCAGACGACCGCCGAGCCTTTGATCTCGCCAGGAGTCAGCTACCCGGTCCCTGTGGAGGCGCTCGATGCGGGCGTGAATGGTAATGTACCCGCTAATACGATCACGGTGATCTCACAGGCCAGCTTGGCGAAGATGCAGGCCACGGCGGCGGATGTGAGCGCGACCAATCCCAACCCTACCAGTGACGGCGGCGTAGGCAACGCGGCGGTGGTCACCCAGAATGATCTCGCCGCCACGAAGACGAAGTTGGACCCGCAGGCGCAGGCGGCTTTCACTGCCTGGCTGACGCAGCATTTGCAGCCAGGCGATGAGAAGGGCAAGCCTATTCAGCAGGAGACCGTTAGCGCGAACCCTGCTCCCGGCCAGGTCGCTCCCGATAAGACCTTTACCGGGACCCTGCATCTGCGGGCCACCATCCTGGTTGTGCGCGCCGCCGACCTGCAAGCTGCTGCCAGAGCCCGGCTGAATACTGATGTGCCCACACAGCAGCCCAACTACGCGCTCGTCCCCCAGCAACCCATCATTATTGAGAAGATGAAGGCCACGCCGGCGCGTGATGGGCAATCGATCGCGCTCTCTTTTACTGCTACCGGCCAGATCGCGCCCCTGCTCAACGAGCAGGAGATCACCGGTTTGCTCGCCGGCAAGCCTAAGAGCCAGGCCGTCGATGATCTGAATACCTATCTGGCCGCTCATACAGGTGGGCATATAGACACGACCAAAACCTCTATCAGCATCCAACCGAGCTTCTTTCCCTTGATGCCGCTTTTAGCAGGGCATATCCATATCCATATCGGTACAGTTCCCGCGCCCTGATCTGTATCCTGAACAGTTTTCGTAGCTTTGTGCAGGTCAGGAAGCGGCCCTTTGGGCCTATTGACTGGACGCTTTGTGAATAATCGGGACGTGTTTCGTTAGAATGCTATAGATAGGCCCACGTGAGTAGGGATGCCATTCATCGTGTCCGGGGCCTTGATGGAATGATATATGACGAGATTGATGGCTTTAGATGTGGGCGCGATCAGAATCGGGGTTGCCGTAAGCGACGCCTCGCGGTTGCTGGCCTCGCCTTATACCACCCTGCAGGTCTCGCGCGCTGAAACGCAGACCTGGGCGGCGCTTCAGCGGTTCATTGAGGAGACCGAGGCTGAAGAGCTGGTTATTGGTCTGCCGATCAGCCTGGATGGGCAGATTCATGCACAGGGTCGGCGCATTCAGGAATTTGCCGGGCGACTGAAGCCGCATATCACGATCCCGCTTATCTTCTGGGATGAGCGCCTCTCGACGGTTGAGGCGCGGCGTTTGCTCGCCGAGGGCCAGCAGGATGAGCCTGGTGTACCCTCCAGGCGTGGCGGGCGGCAGCGCAGTCAGGGGAGGCGACGGAAGAGCCGCCAGGGGATCGACGCGTTGGCGGCGACGGTGATCCTACAAGAATACCTGGATCACCTGCGTAGCAAGACAGAGGACCATAAACTGTCAGTAACCCAATCCCTGACAAGGGATGGGCTTGCATTTGGGGGGTGACTTCTGCCCGTCCGGTGTAGGTCCTTGCTGACTAGCCTGAGCCTCCGCCGCGAGGCTACGTTCGAGAGGTCGTGCTACCAGGGAATACTCGTCCTAGTTCCCTGCTCTAGCGCCTGTGGTTAAAATCCACGATGGGTAGTGGCGGTGCTGCAGGCACGACAAGCCTGTTGAACTTTGGCGAAGGGCACTCTACATGTGTGCGGACATGGGCCTCACTTTTCTTGAGGCCACCAGGACGCGAGACTGCACTTCTCGCGTCCTCCCCGCGAGGGTGACTATTTTGGCGGAGGCGAGCGCAGCCGAGCATGCGCCCGTGTTTCCTCCCACCGCATGCATGCTGGTGGGTCTCCACACGGAGGAACTGATGAAAAGACGAGGGTCACGAGGCGCTATTATCGTTGTACTTTTGCTGTTCGTGCTGATCTTTGGCGGCGCCTATTATACATGGAGCACCGTTTCCGATATCTTCCAGCCGGTAACTACTACCGGCGCGGCCAGGACGATTCCTGTCGTCATTCGCTCCGGTGAGACGACGCCTCAGATCGCCTATGATCTCCAGGCTAGCGGTCTCATCCGCAACGCGCTGGCCTTCCGCGTCTGGGCCAGGGTCAAGGGTCTGGATAAGAGCCTGCGCCCCGGGGTCTACAAAAATCTGAATACCGGCATGGACATTAGCTCTATTATCGATCAACTCCTGGTTGGCCAGCCTGACCAGTTGCTGGTGCGTGTACCGGAGGGCTGGCGCATCGAGCAGATCGTGGGCCAGTTTGAGGGCGCGGGCCTGCCGAAGTTTGATAAGCAGGTGTTCCTGAATTATGTGAAGAATCCGGCCAGTTTTCCCGATTTCAACAAGTACCCCATCCTGAAATCCATCCCGTCTGGCGGCAGCATGGAAGGGCTACTCTTCCCCGATACCTACTTCATCGCCGTCGATGCGACGCCCAAAGATGTGATCGATAAGATGCTGCAGGAGTTCTTGGACAAGGTCCAGCAGTATCACCTTGACACCACAGCGCAGGCGAACAAACTGAGCGTCTACCAGATGGTGACCCTGGCCTCGATCGTCGAGCGCGAGACCCCGTTCGACGCGGACCGCGCGAAGATTGCCAGCGTGTACTGGAATCGCATCAACCGGCCGAATGATGAGACCGTGGGCCTGTTGCAGTCGGACCCCACGGTGGAGTACGCCCGCGATTCGCAGCCCGGAACCACGAAATACTGGGACTCGCTGAATAACAGCGGGACCGGGACTACAGTGGCGCCCACCAGTCGCTGGAATACCTATACGCACAAGGGCTGGCCGCCAACGCCCATTTGTAGTCCCGGCCTGGCAAGCTTGCAGGCGGCGGCTTCACCGGCAAAAACTGACTTCTACTTTTTCCTGGGTAGGCCGGACACCGGGCGCGCCGTCTTTGAAAAGACGAAGGCTGCGTTCGACCAGGATGTGCAAAAATATCTGCCGCACGGTGGGTAATTGAGAGAGTGGTTTGATGCATCTGAACATCTGGCAAATCATTTTCCTGGCGCTGCTCCAGGGCGTAACCGAACTATTCCCGATTAGCAGCCTGGGCCACACGGTCATCTTTCCAGGTCTCTTCGGCTGGGGTGACCTGGTGCGCGATAAGCGCTTTTTGCCCCTTATCACGGCCTTGCACCTTGGCACAAGCATCGCGCTGGTCATCTACTTCTGGCGCGACTGGTTGCAGGTGGTGCGCACCCTGATCAATAGTGTCAAAAACGCCGAGGTAAAGCGCGGGACCGATGAGTGGATAAGCTGGCTGATTATCTTTGGCTGTATACCCGCTGGCCTGCTCGGTGTGTTTCTAGAGACACCGCTGAAGCAGTTGTTTGCCTCTCCGGTGATCGCGGCCTCGTTTCTGGTCGTGAATGGCTCGATCCTGTTCCTGGGTGAACGCCTGCGCCGCCGGGCTCAGGTGAAAGCGGCGGTCCAGACCGCTTTGACGGCCAAAGAGCAGGAAGCCAAGGCGCGCCCGCTGACCTCGCTCTCGGTGAAGGATGCGCTCCTTGTGGGCTTAGCCCAGTCCCTGGCACTTATTCCGGGGATATCGCGCTCCGGCTCCACGATGGTTGCCAGCCTTGGAGTAGGCTTGAACCACGAGGATTCGGCGCGTTACTCGTTTTTGCTGGGTACGCCGCTCATCGCCGCCGCCGCGCTGCTCGAAGTGCCGCAGTTGCTCGGTATCTCGCTTTCCGAATGGCTGCTGGTGACGTTGGGAGCCGCGCTGGCAGGGGTGGCCGCGTATATCAGTACCAAATACTTGATGAAGTACTTCGAGACCGGCCGCCTGTACCCGTTTGCGGTCTATTGCTGGGCGCTGGGTCTCATTGCGCTTGGCATTTTCCTGTTTGTGCTGCACAAAGGTGTTTGAGGTCAGCGACTGGAATGGTAGGGCTACCCAAAATGGCTATCTTGCCAGGCGTTATGCAGCTTAGCATGTCTCACTCGTTTGATAAAATGGAAGTGTCCTGGATAGACCAGGAACGATATTTTCAGTGACGAAAGAGGTAGGACATCCTTCTATGAAGAATCCAGTGGTATTCTATGTAATTATTGCGATCGGTGTCATCGGCCTGGCGGCCGGAGCGTACTTCATGGCCGTTGGACACCATCCCTTGCGCGCGGAAGTAGGCTTGGGCGTTGGCGCTGTGTTGTTGATCGCGGGCATCGTAGGTATGTTCATGACGCGTTCGCGTTCGGGCGTTATTGTAAAGTAGGCTCTCCTGCTGGAAGCCGCTTTATTAAAACGCGGGAACAGGAATAAGGGGCGGCCAGGCCGCCCCTTATTCCTGTCTTCAACGAGGCATGATGGATTGTTCAGGGTCTTGCTATGCCCGGCGCATCTGCTATAATTATGGCGTTCCTGGCGCATGCCAAACAAGCTCATTCAATAGCCGCCCGCTACGGGCCGCTACAGGATAACAGAAAGAAAGAAGGTACATTTCGTGAAGAGTCCAGCCATTTTCTACGGCGCGATTGTTGTTGCCATTATCGCCCTGGCTTTAGGGGTTGAATACCTCATCCCTGGCGTTCCGCACCTCTTGACCGATACCGCTATGCATATTAAACATGCTGTGCTGTTCTTCGCTATCGCCGCAATTTGTGTTGTCGGCGCGCTCGTAACCCGCCCCAAAGCTACCAGAAGTATATAGCATCGCGATCCACCGAGGGGCGATGGCTTGCCTATTCGTTGATACAATATCCATTGGTTGATACGAAATAGGGAGCGATGTGTCGCTTTGGAATAGGGCGATTCCTCGCGGTCGCTCTATTCCAAAGCGACATCTCTTCACCCTGGAGGATTTTCCCTCGCATATGTTCCTGACGCGATTACCCCAGCACCGCTCCCACAATCTGGGGATAGCCGCGCGCGAATTCAGCGGCGCGCATGGCTTTGCGACCCTCCAGTTGCAGTCGCTCCACGATCAGGAAGCCCGCGCCTGTCACGATGGCTAGTGCCTGCTGGCCTGCCTCCTCGCGCAGGCTGACTGTGCCAGCAGCTACCTCGCGATCCGGCTCCAGGGGTTGGGCGTGGGCCGCGCTGATCTTCAGCAGCTTCCCCTGCCAGTAGCTATAGCTGCCGGGCCAGGGGTCATAGGCTCGCACTATCCGCGCCAGCACAGCGGCGGGGCGCTCCCACTGGAGCAGGCCGTCCTCTTTGCGCAGCATGTGGGTATGCGTGGATTGCTGCTCGTCCTGTGGCTCTGGCACGATCTTCCCCGCGATCCACAGTGGTAGCGCCTCAAGCAACGTCTCTCTACCTCCTGTTGCCAGCTTGCTGGTAAGACTTCTGGTTGTGTCATCTGGCGCTATGGGTATACTGTGTTTGAGAAGTAGTGGGCCGGTATCGACGCCCGCGTCCAGCAGCATGATGGTAACGCCGGTCTCGCTGTCACCTTGCAGGATGGCCTCCGAGATGGGCGAGACGCCGCGATAGCGGGGCAGCAGCGAGGCATGGATGTTCAGTGTGCCGTAGCGCGGCTGGTCGAGCACGGCCTGGGGCAAGATCTGCCCGAAGGCGGCTACGATATACAGGTCGGCGTGGTAGGCCGCGAGGGCCGCGATATGCTCCGGCTTCTTCAATGAGCCTGGCTGCCACACAGGAATATCGTGCGCCAGCGCCGTTTGTTTAACCGGCGAATAGACGATCTCCTGGCCGCGTCCGACAGGCTTGTCTACGCGCGTGATGACCGTCGCGATCTCGTAGCCTTCGGGGAGCAGCGCGCCGGAGGCCGCGCCCTGGATCAGGCTTTCAAGCGCAGGCACGGCGAACTGGGGCGTGCCCATATAGATGATGCGTAACATGGTAACCCTTTCTACGTTAGACTTGTATACTCAGCTATGCTATACTTGCATGCACTACACAGGAAACAAAAGATATATTGTTTATGAATGAGCGCATGCACGATAACCAGGGGCCTGCGAGGCCGCCGCAAGGTAGTGAATCTATGTCTTCCAGTATGCCATATATCGTCCGGCAACCAGAGCGTTTCATCTTTGGCATCCATGCGACAACACCTCCTTCTACCGACCCTACTATGGTATTGCAGCGGGCCGACGAGGTCAATAGCGTGCGGCGCATGCTGAGTGATCCTCAGGTGAGCGCGGTGATGATTACGGGTGCGCCCGGCGTTGGCAAATCGACGCTGGCCGCGCTGCTGTACAATCGCCTACAGTCAAGCGTGCAGGCAGGAAAAGAGACGGTGCCCCGGCATTTTGTCTGGCTCAGCGTCAGTTCATTTGCTAGCCTGCCTGATGTGATTATGGCTATCCTCAACAGCCTGGGAGTAGATACCGCTGGCTTCTTCCTCCTGCCGCCCGAGCAGCAGATTGGCGTGCTGGCTCAGGCCTTGTGTCGCCCACAAGAGGCGGCCTTTATTGTGCTGGACCAGTTCGAGGTCTTGCTTGACCCTGAGACCTCGCAGGGACTCGTGGACCGTGGCGCGCTGCCAGCCTTCTTTCAGATGCTCCAGATGAATCTCGGCGCCAGTCGTCTCTTGCTTACCAGCTACCAATCGCCATATGGCTCGCTGAACGACGAGGAGAACCGCGTGCGTTCGTACCTGGTCTCGCGTATCAGTATTCCAGAGGGGGTGGCGCTGCTACAGCAGCGCGGCTTGCAGGGGTCGTATGAGGAGCTATCCCTGGTCTGGCAGCGCTGCGGTGGCCATGTCTTCGCGCTGATCTTGTTTTGCGCGCTCTTCAATCTGAGCAAGCTCTCGCTGAGCTACCTGCTGAACTCGCCTGATTACCAGCCGCTGTGGAGTGGAGAGGTCACGCTGCATATGATCGACGCGGTCTATCGCTGCCTCACCCCGGTGCAGTGTATTGTGTTGCGCGCCCTCTGCCTCTTTGGGGAGTCCGCGCCTCTAGAAGGGATCGTGATGACGGTGGCGGGAGAGCCAGCCGCGCCCAGTGCATCCCTGCTTGAGCGCGAACTTGACATGCTGATGCAGCTCTCGCTCGTCCAGCAAGTGCGCGATGAGGATGAAGTCTATACGTATGACCTGCACTCCCTGCTGCGCTACTACCTGCTGGAGCATTATCTGGCAGGGAATGATGTACACACTGTGGGGACACAATTCATGGCGTCCGGGGCGCTCTCGTCGGCCCTGGGGGTAAGTAGCCCGCTAAACGCGGTCATGGAGACGCTGGAGAGCGATAATCCCGAGTCGCTGGCCATCGCTCTGGCGGCGGGACATATGCAGGTGGCCGGCTATTATGAATATCTGGCGGGACACTGTCCGCCTCGCCAGCAGCGGAGCGGCCTGCACGATGTGGCGCCGCTGCTGAATGCTATGCGCCACCTGTGTCTTGGCTGGCACTGGCAGCAGGCCTGCGATCTGCTCTTCGCGGAAGGCCTGCACGAGAGCCTGTTGCAGTGGGGTACCTGGAATACGCTGATCAGCCTCTACACGCTGATGTTGCCTCCCAGCGGCGTGCTGACGCGCCGTGATGAAGGGCTGGTCAGCAGTCACCTGGGCCTGCTCTACGCACGCCTGAGCCAGTACGAAGAGAGCCGCGCCTGCTACGAGAACGCCCTGGTTGCCCAGCGTGCGATCGGTGATCAACACGATGAAGCGGCCACGCTGGTGAACCAGGGCGAACTCCTGCGCAACATGGGCGCGCTCCCACAGGCACGTGCCTGTTTTGAGCAGGCCCTGCACATAAATAAGCAGCAGCAAGACCCGCGTATCGAGAGCGCCGCCCTGCATAACCTGGGCCTGCTCTACCACGCCGAGAAGGATTACCCGCGCGCTATGGCCTGCTACCAGCAAGCGCTGAGCCTGGCCTACGAGTTGCGGGAGCGCTACAACATCGGCCTGATCGTCACCAACATGGGCTTGCTGCTCTTTGAGCAGGGCAGCCCCACCGAAGGCCTGGCCCTCCTGCTCTTCGCGCTGCAAGTGCGCCAGACCTTGCAAGACCCCACCGCCGGCGTCATCGAGACCTTCCTGGACGTTGTCGAGCAGCGCCTGGGCACGGATGCCTTCGCTCGCCTGCGCCAGGCGGCGCTCGACGCGCAAGAGCGCGTGCTGCCGCAGTTGTTCCCGTCCCCGGCTGTCGATCTGTAAGGAACAATGGAACGTTGAGCAAAGCGATCCCTCTCTCAAGCCTTCCCATTTTCTTCTCGTGTTCCTTAGGAGCACACGCCTTTTGCGCCTTCCGCCTCCAACGACTTTTACGTTGTTTGCTTATGTTTGGTCGCTTGCATACCTGAATGCTACCAACTCTCTGCGGTCAACTTGGAAGAATGCCAACCTCTATTGTCTTTACAGATTAATTTGCTCCGGTAAAGCAAAGAGTGTTCTATTATTATCCTGGATCTTTTTAAGATATTTTGAGTTATTAATAGATAATATGCAGAAAATATTGATAAAAGAGGATATTATGGTATATAATACATAGAGATACACAGCTAGCTTGAAGAGACTAGCTAGCGATTGTTGTATGTTTTATACTATACATACCGAGAGGGATATGTATGACTGCTAATAACGAGCTGGCGCTGAATGAAAGAGGAATAATTTGAACAGAAATAAAGTGAGACAAGAGGATCGAGAGCGGAAAAGAGGTTCTGCTGTGGAGCGTGCCTACAACTCTGCTCACTCCTGTCGCTGGACACATGGTCTACCCTGGCTGCTCGTTGGAGTTCTCATTATGCTGCTTGTTGGATGCACAACCCCTCCTCCTGGCGTGTCGATTCACATGACCGTAACTCCAACAGCATTCTCTTAGGGGGCTTTGCAACAGCGGCCCTTACATCTCCCTCTCC